>CANRDG010000091.1 GCA_947629275.1 uncultured Clostridia bacterium
CTGGCTGCGACTGCTGTTATATACAAAGATATTGATGCGGAATATTCGGAAAAATGCCTTACTCACGCAAAGCAGCTTTACACGTTTGCAGAAAGCACAAAAAGCGACAGCGGCTACACGGCTGCGAACGGTTTTTACAACAGCTGGAGCGGCTTTTACGATGAGCTTTCATGGGCAGGAACTTGGCTTTACACTGCGACGGGCGACAAAAAATATCTTGAAAGCGCGGGAGATTATTTCACGCAGGCAGGAAGCAATTACAAGTGGGCTATGTGCTGGGACGATGTCGGCATTGGTGCGGCTTTGAGGCTCACGCAGCTTACGGGCGATGACGAATACCGCACGTTCCTTGAAAAGAGCCTTGACTTCTGGACGGTGGGAGTTGACGGCGAAAAAATAACATATACACCGAAAGGTCTTGCATGGCTTGATACATGGGGCAGCCTGAGATACGCGACTTCGCAGGCATTTATAGCGGCGCTTTACAGCGAGAGCGAATACTGCCCGTCATCTAAGAAAGACACATACTGGGACTTTGCGGTAAGTCAGATAGATTACGCGCTCGGCAGCAGCGGCAGGAGCTTTGTATGCGGATTCGGCGAAAACTTCCCTGTTAACCCTCACCACCGCAATGCACAGGGTTCGTACATTGACAACATGAATACGCCCGAGACCGCGCGGCACACGCTTTACGGCGCGTTGGTCGGCGGTCCTGATGCGAGCGACGGTTACAACGACACTGTTTCGGATTACACTGCGAACGAGGTGGCGTGCGACTACAATGCAGGCTATACCTGTGCGCTTGCGAAGCTGTACAGCAAATATCATGGAAAGACTTTGAAAAACTTTGGCGCGGTCGAGCCTGTGGAAGAAGAATACTCTATAGATGCGTGCGTAAACGCAGCAGGCAATGATTTTACCGAGATAAAAGCTATTGTATACAACAAAACGGGCTGGCCTGCAAGGGTAAGCAAAGAGCCTATGCTGCGATATTTTATAGACCTTTCGGAGACTGACCCATCGCAGGTGAGCGTGAACATGGGCTACTCTATGGGCGGCGGCGCAAGCTGTCAGGTAGTACCGTGGAGCGGCAACATTTACTGCATTGAGGTAACGTTCGGCGACAAGCTGCTCTACCCCGGCGGACAGGACGCATACCGCTGCGAGGTACAGTTCAGGATAAGCTCGTCGGGAACGTGGGATCCCTCTAACGACCCGTCATATCAGGGCTTGGGAAGCCAGCAGGGCACGGCGCAGCCTGTTGATACCCTTGCATTTTACGAAAGCGGCAAACTGGTATTCGGCAGCGAGCCGCAGGAACGCACCGAAACGGGCGGCACAACTTCAAGCAATCCTGACGGCGGCGACAAGCCTACAACGACCACCACAGCGAAACCGTCTATACCGACGGGCGGAACGGCATCGGCAGGCGGGTTGACTGTTACTCTTGGCAGTGACGGTTCTGCAAACGGCGGCAGCATTAACATAAACATTGAGATAAAGAACACCGGAGACAAGGACATTGATATGTCGGGGCTGGCGGTAGACTGGTTCTTTACGAAAGACGGCGGCGGCGATCTGCAATTTGCGTGCGACCACAGCGCTATTCAGGGTGCGGACGGCAGCTATACCGCTGTGACAGACAGCATAAAGAGCGAATTTTCTTCCCAAAGCGGTACTGACTGCGACACGAAGCTGCGCATAAGCTGCTCCTCGGGAACGCTTGCGAAAGACGCGGTATGGAAGATACAGGCGCGTGTGAACAAAGCAGACTGGAGCAATTTTGACCTGAGCAACGATTACTCGCAGGGCAACGCAGAGCACGTTGCGGTATACTCGGGCGGAAAGCTGATATGCGGCAAGGCGGCGTGAATGACAGAACAAAAAGCGACCCTTTAAGGTCGCTTTTTTATTGCAAATGTAAGGGTTATTCTTCTTTAAGTACCTCTTGGGGCGAGTTTGAACCTATAACAGCCAGCGGCATTATCATTGAAAGCGCTAGGTAGAGTATTATTACCAAAGCGCATACAGCAATGTGCCACAGTCCGAAGTTTATTACCATGTTTTCAAAGAATGTGAGTTTGCCTATTATCAGCACCGCAGCCGCAAGTATGCTTGCTATACCGCAGGTTATTGCGCTGTTTTTCAGGCTTCGCAAGGCACAGGTGCGCCATCTTGCGCCGCAGATGTAGAATATAGCATAGTTTCGCAGCTGCCGTTTGGTGTATATTGCGCTGATAGATACGGTTGAAATGATAGTGAGTATGAAAATACATATTGCTATAGGCAGCAGAGTGTACATCTGCTCGTAGATGTATTGCATACTGTTTGAGCGCACTTGCGAAAGCGGCGTATAAGCTATGCCTGCGCTGAACAGGCGTTCGGCAAGCGCGCTATACTCGTCTTCAGCCATATCATCGCAAAAGATAAACTGCGTGCCGTAAAGCGGCCCGCTTGCCCCGAAAGCTGCATCAATATCGGTGCGGCGCGATAAGAAAAACGCTCTCTGCTCATATTCCTCGCTGAACACACCGTAGACATCCTCAATACTGTTTTTTGTCGGCGAAATGTTATAACCTGCAATTTTTGCCTTATCTTTAAGTACGCCCACCACTTTATATTTCATTGGCTTGGGGTCTATGGGTTCTCCGTTCTCGTCATAACTCATTGTATATTCAAATTCAAAAGTATCGCCAACATTGTATCTGCCGCCGCATGAAGCCATAACCACGGGTATTACACCCGAATTTTCATAAGTTTCGCTGCTGTCGCCCAGCCACTTGCCGCTTTGCATTGGCGGAGTATACGCTTTTATAAATTTGTCCGAATAGGATATTCCCAAAAGCAGTTCATCGCCGTTAAAAGCATTCGTAAGTTCGTTTCTTATATATTCGGTATCGCTGCCTGTCAGGGCTTCAAAGTCCTCGGGGTAGGTAGCCATATCGTCCAATATTGCCATGTAGCCGCGCCTTTCTATATACTTTTTAAACGGCGCATATTCTTCATTTCTTGCGCTTATAGCTGAAACTATTATCACCATTACAGAAAGCACAACAACAAGCTGCAAGACCTCAAAAACGTTCATTATGCCGTATTTTTTGGCGGTCGCGGTTCTTTTCCTCAGCTGCGCAAGGCTGTGTTTTGCTACCTGCACGCATATCATAACAAGCATTACCACCGTCAGCGAGACAGCATATATAACGAATATTTCGGCATAGAGCTTAAAGCTGTAAGCGCCTTGCAAATTTACAAAAACTTTTGAAAGCAGCGGTGTCAGCAGTTTGGAATACGCAAGCTCTGCAAGTGCAAAAAGCGGTAAGCTTACCACAAGACATTCGCACAGATATGATGCAGCCGCTTTGCCTTTTGTGCAGCCGCAAATTCGCATTATCGCCAGCTGTGACGAGCGTTTTTCAAGTATATATCTGTAGAGAATTGCCATGTTCACAGCGGCAAGCGCCGAAATAAGCACCGACAAAAGCATTATCGTTCTGTAAAACTCTATTTCGCTGACGTCTGTAAACTCTATAGGGTCTGCCGCAATTTTATTGTCAGTCGCCGCCGAGATGCATTTTGAAATATCATCATAACACTGCTTTGTGATATTATCTTTGAACCGCATCTGAATAAGCACCTGACTGCCCATTGAATAAAGCCGTGCGTTTTCGGGCGCGGCAAACGGCGTTATATACATATTTTTTTCATCAGGCAGACTGCCCTCGGGCGCAGGCATTACCTTATAATCTTCGCCGCCTATTTTTATGTATTCTTCGTCTTGCAAAGTGTTGTAGACGGCATTTAACCAGTTGCCCTGTGCATCGGGCAAAGCATTTGTAAAGTGCGCATTTATGTCAAACATATCTTTTGTAACGTACACGATTTTTTCGCCGCTTGTAAATTCATCGGGAGAGCAAATGGCGGTAGGGCTGTAGTTTTCAGACCAGCGTATCTCGCCGTCTACCGAAAGTGTGTTTGTAAAACTCAATACTCCCTCTTTGCTGTTTTCGCTGTAATAAACGCCGTCTTCGCTGTCATCTGAGTTGATCACGGCAGGAGAAGTTGTCAGCCACCATATTGTCATATCTTTTATGGCGCGGCGCGTGATGTCCGAAAGATCGGACACAAATCCCATTATCTGCTGTGGGGTGACATCTGCACAATACACACCGCTTTCGGGGTAAAGCTGACCTTCTGACTGCGAAAATGTCAGTTCCGCAGGAGCTTCACCGCTGTCAACCAGCTTGTTGTAATTATAGTACACGCCGTATGAAAAGCATATTACAAGGCAGGAAACTATAATGTTCAGCACCAGAAGCAGCGACAAAAGCCGCTGCCCCGTGAACATATTTTTCAGATCTTTATGCATTATTGAAAACATTTCTCTTCACCCTTTTTATTCTTCTTTCAAAACCTCTTTAGGCTCGTTTGAACCTATGATAGCCAGAGGCATGATCATTGAAAGCGCAAGGTACAAAACTATCACCAAAGCGCATACAGCCAAATGCCATACACCAAACGAAATGACTGTTTCTTTCAACAGTGTGAGTTTGCCGACGATAAGCACAAGCGCGGAAATTGCCGCAGCTATGCCGCAGGTTATTGCGCTGTTTTTCAGGCTTCTCAAAGCACAGGTGCGCCACCTTGCGCCGCAGATGTAGAATATAGCATAGTTCCTAAGCTGGCGTTTGGTATATATCGCACTTATTGAAACTGTTGATATTACGGTAAGTATGAAAATACAAACAGCTATTGGGAATAATGTGTACATTTGTTGATAAATATAACTGAGGCTGTTTTCTTTTACCTGCGAGAGCTGCATATGCGCAAAGCCTTTTTGCAGTTCTTTTTCAAAGCTCTTAAACTCCTCGTCGGTCATGTTATCACATATGAAGATCTGCGGACCTTTAAGCAATCCTGAGTCGCTGTCGTATGCCGCCAGAAAATCGGAAGTTCTTGTCAGCAGTATATCGTTGTCTTCAAAGCTGTCGCTGAAAACGCCGTAAATATCTCTGTAGTCTTTGTTCAAAAGGGGAACATTCTTGGTTTCGATGTTGAAAAGCTTATAGCCTACAATGCTGACCTTATCCTTCAATATGCCAACTATTTTATACTGTATATGCGATTTGAATATTTCTTCGCCGTCTTCGCCGTTTTCGATAAAATCAAAGGTTATCACATCACCTATATCATATCTGCCGCCGCATGAGGTTATCACGGCAGGGATATACCCGGCGTTTTCAAATGTTTCGTCGGTCTCGTCGAGCCATTTGCCCTTTACCATCGGCGGTTTGTAGGCATCTATCATTTCGTCGCAGTAAGAAATGCCGCCAAAATTCTTGCCGTCTGTAGTAAATCCGCTTTCATAACACATCATACTCTGCACATTGAAGGAATTAAATGCATCGCTGTATGATAATGTGTTTTCAGGCTCTGCAAGATAACCCTTTCTTTCAAAATATTTTTCAAACGGCGTATAAAGCGAGTATCTTGAAATTATTACCGAAACAATAAGCACCAGCATTGAAAGCACTGCTGCAAGCTGTATCACTTCAAACACCTTCATTATGCCGAATCTGCTTTTAGCCTTGCCTGCGCCTTTAAGCATTACCAAACTGTGCTTTCTTATAGTGTGTATTATCATTACAAGCATTACGAGCGTTGACATGGCTATGTATATACCGAAAATTGCGGCGTAAAGTTTAAAGCTGTACGCCCCTGCCATATGTGGGAAAAGCCTTGTAAGCCGCGGCATAATTAGTTTATGATAGACAAGCTGCATGAGAGCGAATAACGGCGCATTTATAACAAGACATTCAAGTAAGTAAGACATCACCGCCCTGCCCTTTGAGCAGCCGCATATTCTGAAAATCGCCAGCTGTGACGAGCGTTTTTCAAGTATGTAGCGATATAGTATAGCCATATTAACAGCGGCAAGCAATGCGATAACAACCGAGATTAGCATTATAGTTTTGTAGTAATAAATTTCGGTGGCTTCGGTAAACTTTATCTCTTGCAGATACACATTGCCGCCCAGATAAGAGAGGGCATCTTTAATATCTGCATACTGATCTTTTGTTACAGGCTCTTTGAAAGAAAGATCCATTACTGTCTGCTGACTATGTTTTCCCCCCGAGGAGCAATATATCTTAGCCGAGGCAGGAACAGACGGCATGGGTATAATGACAACGTTCTTCGTTAAGAGCGCGTGTGGTACAGTACCTATTATCTTATAGCTTTCGCCGTTCATCAGCAGATGATCCGTTCCTTGCGGCAGCGGCTTTATCGTCCAGCCGATGTCAACCTGATGTTTACCGGAGTATCCGCCTGCAAAATACGCATAATGCGTCTCATCGTCATAAAGGTCGTCTGCAACAAGCAGTATCTTTTCTCCGCTGTTATACTGCTCCTCGGTAAAATAATCTTTTGTTTTGTCCATATCTATGAATTTATCACCCTCAACGCCGACCAAGGTTTTTACGGTCATATAGAAAGGCTCCTGATCGTCGCTGTAGCTTGGGCAAGGCTCATCGGTAAAGTCTGTAGAACCTGTTGACAGAGACGTTTCCAGCATAAACTCCGTTACGATAATATCAATGTTGCTTTTTGTGCTGTCAGACAGGCTTGTGAGCATATCGGTTATCATAGAGGGCGATATATCTGCCGCGCATCGTATGTCTGTATAGCTGCCGGGTGATACCAAATTCTCGCAGTCAATGTATACTGCGAGGCTATTTATTTCCTCATTTTCGCCCTCTTTCAATACCATATTATAGTTCTGATACAGCCCGTATGAAAAGCATATTACAAGGCAAGAGATCACAATATTCAGCACCAGCAAAAGAAACAACATTCGCTGATTTCTCAGTTGCCCCACTAGGTTTTTGCACACCATTTTAAACATAAATAGTCCTCCTTAAAATTCCTCCAAAAAGGCATAATTCGCCTTAAAGAAATTTTCTATCAAGAAAAAATGCTTTCACTTGTATGTACACGATCAAGAGGTATTATGTTACAAAAAAATTTCAAAATCAGCGAAATGCACAAAAATATTTTGTATAAAAGCATATTATTCGACAATATATACAAAAGACTAGAGCGAAAGGTGTTCGCAAATTTTTTTCCGTTCATTTATAAGCGGCGCATGGTATAATCAATTTGTAAGCTGAACACGACACGAAAGGGGAAATCCATATGTCAAAAAACAAATACATAGTTTTCGAGGACGCACACGGCACACACGAACTTGCCGTAGGCTCTCTGCTGGCGGCAGACGGCAAACTGTA
>CANRDG010000092.1 GCA_947629275.1 uncultured Clostridia bacterium
CCGATATATGTATGAATGAAGTGACCTGTGCCGTTTATAGGATTTGTATATGAGAAGGTAAATCTCTCGCAGCAGTCGGGGTCGCCGTCAGCGGATTTTAGTATGCTCATAGCGTAGTTGTATGTGCCGTTCTCAATGTGCATGATACCCGAAATTCTCGGCGTGTAGTTGGGCGCATCGTCCTCATATTCTCTGCCGCGCAACGATTGCTCAAACGTCTGCTGCTTGTCCATAAGCTCGTAAATGGTGTCCGTCTGGTCGCCGTTGGTAACAATGGTCTTATTTCCGAGAACGCGTACAGGCGAATATATTATCAGATGCGGATCTGACAGCTTTGTAGGGTCGGCAGCCTCGGTTTTAATGCCGTCGGCAGTTTCGGTAAACACCCTGTTGCGCGAGTTTACGCTCCTGCCCATGATGAAGTATGCGGTAACAGCGTTTTTGCCGTCCTCGCTCTTGCCGATAATTATTCCTCTGCCGGGGTACGGATTAGAGGAAAGCTCTTTGTAGATGTCAAGCGTTTTCATTTTTATTACCTCACTTTTTTATATATGTCCTCTCGCCGACTAATTCTATCTTATCTTCACAGAAAAGCGAAACAGCCTGCGGCAGCAGTTTCCATTCAACGTTTTCCATTATGCGCTTTTGAAGAACCTCGGGCGTGTCGTCGTCAAGCACAGGTACAGTGCCTTGCAATATGATAGGTCCGCCGTCGCACACTTCTGTTACAAAATGCACCGTTGCGCCCGAAATTTTCACACCTCGCTGCAAAACAGCTTCGTGAACGTGCAGACCGTAATAACCCTTTCCACAAAAAGAGGGTATAAGCGCAGGGTGGATGTTTATCATCTTGTACGGAAAAGCTTTAACTATCTGTTCGTCAAGTATCGTCATAAAGCCTGCGTAGACTATAAGGTCGGCTTTTTCTTCAAGCAGCGCATCTGTAACAGCTTTGGTATACGTTGCAACGTCAGCATAATCTTTGCGCGGCATTACCCTTGTGGGGATACCGTTTTGCTTCGCTCTTTCAAGAGCATAAACGCCCTCTTTGGAGGATATAACGCAGGTTATTTTGCCGTTCTTTATAACGCCGCTTTTTTCGGCATCTATAAGCGCTTGCAGATTTGTTCCTCCGCCCGAAACAAGCACACAAATATTCTTCATAAGTTATCCTCCTATTGCCATAATAATGCCGAGCGCCAACAGAGCAGCGCCTATGATAATAAGAATAAGGCTGCTTTTGAGCTTTGAGAAGCTATCATTCTCAAGAAAAAACTGATCCGCGCGCTGTGGGTCTACAAGGATATTTATCTTGTCACCAACGCCGAAATACATCTGCGAGTTGTTCATAACGCCTGCATAATGCGCTTTCTGTTCAATACCGTAAAGAGAGTAAACTACCTCAGGGCAGTATGTACTCATAGAGCCCGTAAGGGTAGATGAAACCGTGCGAATCTTGGTAACGGTAGCCTCAAACTTTTCTATTCTGTCACTATTCAGCCTTTTACCGTATGAATAGTTTACACAGCCCAGCGCGGCAACTATAAAGCCTACAAAAATAAACGAAAGTTCTAATGCATCCATATGATCTTCCTCAGCAGATGATAACACCCTCGTCGCTGTCAATAAGCTCGCCGAGAACATAAGCTTCCTCGCCTGCATTTTTGATAGCAGCAATTGCCTTGTCAACGTCGTTTTTGTCAACTACGACAGTCATGCCTACGCCCATATTAAAGGTGTTGAACATATCTCTTTCGGGTATGCTGCCTTTATCCATTATAAGCTTGAATATCGGCAGAATGTCAACTGCGTTTTTCTCAATCTTTACAGAAATACCATTTGGCAGAGAGCGAGGGATATTCTCATAAAATCCGCCGCCCGTTATGTGCGATATAGATTTTACGTTGCATACTTCAAGCAGCTGCATTATAGCCTTTACATATATCTTAGTAGGCGTGAGCAGTACGTCGCCGAGGTTTGCGCCAAGGTCTGTATCGTATCTTGAAAGATTAGATTCCGTAACTGCGAACACCTTTCTGATAAGTGAAAAACCGTTTGAATGTACTCCGCTGGACTTTATGCCTATCATAATGTCGCCTGCTTTCTGAGTATCAGGCTTGAGTATCTTGTCTTTGTCCACAACGCCTACCGAAAAGCCTGCGAGGTCGTACTCGTCAACAGGGTAGAAGCCTGGCATTTCGGCAGTCTCACCGCCTATAAGAGCGCAGCCTGCCTGAACGCAGCCGTCAGCAACGCCTGAAACTATCTGAGCTATCTTTTCGGGGTAGTTCTTGCCTACCGCAATGTAGTCAAGGAAAAACTGGGGCTTTGCGCCGCAGCAGATGATATCGTTAACGCACATGGCAACGCAGTCAATGCCCACTGTATCGTGCTTATCCATAAGGAAAGCAATTTTCAGCTTTGTGCCAACGCCGTCCGTACCCGAAACAAGCACGGGTTTGCTTATATTTGTGGTGTCAAGCTCAAACAGACCGCCAAAGCCGCCTATTCCGCTGAGTACGCCTTTAGTTGTCGTCTTAGCAACGTGTTCTTTCATAAGCTCTACCGCTCTGTAGCCTGCGGTAACGTCAACGCCTGCTTTTTTGTAGCTTTCAGAAAAACTTTTCATAAAACTGTTCCTTTCAGCAAATGTTAAATTTGATGTATCAGTTGGCAGCGCCTGTTATCCTCTTCATCATTTCGTTGTAAGCCTCTTCAACGCCGCCCATGTCTCTGCGGAAACGGTCTTTGTCGAGCTTCTCGTGGGTGGTGGAATCCCAGAAGCGGCAGGTGTCGGGAGATATCTCATCGGCAAGAATTATCTGACCCTTGAAGCGGCCGAACTCTATCTTGAAGTCTATAAGATCAATATTTATCTTCTTAAAGAATTTGAGCATAAAGTCGTTTACCATAAACGCATATTTGGTGATAGCGTCTATTTCCTCTTCGGTGGCAAGGTCAAGACCTAAAGCGTAATATTTGTTTATAAACGGATCGCCCAACTCGTCGTTTTTGTAGCTGAATTCCAGTGTAGGCTGTTTGAGAGGTGTACCCTCAGCAATGCCGAGCTTTTTTGAAAAGCTGCCTGCGGCAACGTTTCTTACTATAACTTCCAGCGGAACTATCTCCACCTTTTTAACTATAGTTTCTCTGTCGCTTATCTCCTCGACAAGATGCGTGGGAACTCCCTCTTTTTCAAGCAGTCCCAGCATAAGGTTGGTCATCTTGTTGTTGATAACGCCCTTGCCGACGATAGTGCCTTTCTTTTCGCCGTTGAATGCTGTTGCATCGTCCTTGTAGTCAACGATAACAAGATCTGGGTTGTTTGTAGCAAAGACCTTCTTTGCCTTTCCTTCATAAAGCTGTTCGCCTTTGATGATGTTTTCCATTGATGTTTCCTCCTGTAATGTTTATGTTTTATTTATTCAATTTAATAGTAACTTGGTTATGTCCTGCGGCGTGTCCGCAATAAAAAGCGCGCCTGCGTTTTCAAGTTCTTCGCGGCTGCCATAGCCGTAAAGCGCGCCTATGCTGTCTATCCCGACTTTATGTGCGCCCTCAATATCATGTATCCTGTCGCCGATCATCACAGTCTTTCGTTTGTCGGCTTTCAGTATATCCATAACATACTCAATTACCTGATTTTTGTAATCGCGCGAGCCGTCGGGAAGTCCTCCGCCGATGTAGTCAAAATAGCTGTCAAGACCAAAATGCGCCAGTATTTCTTTTGCGGTATTTTCAAGCTTAGAAGTTGCGACCGCAAGCCTCAACCCTGCGTTTTTTAGATTTTTGAGCATATCCTCGATACCGCCGTATACGCAGTTTTCATATTTGCCGACTGTGAAGTATCTTTCACGAAAGTAAGCTATCGCCCTTACGGTGTCTTCCTCGTTAAGACCGCAATCTTCAGCATAAGTTACTTTAAGCGGCGGTCCTATGAATACTCTGTACCAGTCACGCTCGCGCAGCGTAAGCTCCATTTTTTCAAATGAGTATATCGCGCAGTTAATTATGCCCTCGGCAGAGTCTGTAAGCGTTCCGTCAAGATCGAACAGAACAGTATCGTATTTGTAAGACATTTATATTTTTGCAACTTCTTCCTGCAAAGCCTTGTCTTTCGCGATAACGCCGTCTATCATAGCCTGCTTTTCTTCTTCAAGCTTTGCGGCAAGCTCATCGTCTGAAAGCGCGAGCATTTGCACAGCCAAAACAGCTGCATTTTTAGCGCCGTTTATGGCAACGGTCGCTACAGGTATACCTGACGGCATCATAACCGTTGCAAGCAACGCGTCCATGCCCTCCAGTGCGGCAGACTTTATAGGTATGCCTATAACGGGCAGAGTTGTGTTTCCTGCGATAACTCCTGCCAGATGAGCCGCCATTCCGGCAGCACAAATAATTACACCAAAGCCGTTTTTCTTTGCGTTTGCGGCAAACTCAGCGGCAAGCTGCGGTGTGCGGTGTGCTGACATTACCCGACATTCAAACGGTATGCCGTATTTTTTTAGCTCTGAAAGCGCGCCCTTAACGACGGGAAAATCGCTGTCTGAACCCATGATAACAGCTACTTTTTTCATAGTACAAACTTCCTTTTCTGTCAAAAAAGATAAGTGCCGCATAAAGCCGCACTTGTTTTCTTATCAATATTTTTCAGGTTTTGCGCAAAATAAATCATACGGCTGAAACAGCCGCACAGCAGCCCTGTATCAAAAATGCAAGGTCTTGTCATTATTACGCACCCACCTGAAATTTGTCTATATTTATATTGTACAATATTTGTTCGATATTTTCAAGCCATTTAATATATAAATTAAATCGAAATTACAAAATGCTATTAGGCATTTTAGACAAAATTCTGTCAAACCATTATGTCGGAGTACGATATGTTGTTGCCGCCGCGACCCTGCATATCTATATATGATGAGAGGGAAGACGGCGTGCATAAAGGCAGCTGCGTGCAAAGAAGTGTTTTCTGTTTATCGGTTTCCAAAGAAGAAAACTGCGCCATTGTAAGTTCGTCAGCTGACAGAGCTTTGCTCAAAGCAAGCGGCATTTCTCCGCCGCGTGTGAATATCCTGTTTGTCATTTTTATCACCCCTTAAAAATAGTTTTATCACTTTGGGCGGCGATTATCCTTGACAAATCAACAAAAATAGAATAGAATATCTCTATAGACATTAAGGAGTTAATTTTTGTATGGAAGATCTGACAAATATCAGCGTTATAAAAAGACTTTTTGAGGAAAGCGGTTTCAGCTTTTCAAAGGCGCTTGGGCAAAATTTTCTTATAAACCCTACAGTCTGTCCCAAAATTGCCGAAATGGGCGGCGCTGACAGCGATCACGGCATTTTGGAGATAGGTACGGGCGTTGGAGTTTTGACAAACGAACTTGCCCAACGAGCCAAAAAAGTTGTTGCTATTGAGATAGACACTCGCCTGAGACCGATACTCTCTGAAACGCTGAAAGAATATGACAATGTAAAAGTCATTTTTGCCGATGTTATGAAGACCGACTTAAATAATGTTATCAGTGAAAATTTTGAGGACCTAAGGGTCGCGGTATGTGCAAATCTTCCGTATTATATAACTTCTCCTGTGATAATGATGCTGCTTGAACAACGTCTGCCGCTTGACAGCATAACAGTTATGGTGCAGAAAGAAGCAGGCGTGCGGTTGTGCGCTCCTCTGCCGAGCAGAGAAGCAGGCGCGGTAACGGTGGCAGTCAATTATTACGCAGAGCCCGAAATGCTTTTTAACGTATCGCGTGGCAGTTTTATGCCATCGCCGAATGTTGACAGCTGCGTTATAAGGCTAAAAATAAATAATGATACGCCAAAAGGTGTTGCAAACGAAGAATTTTTCTTCAAAACGGTAAGGGGCGCGTTCTCTCAGCGGCGCAAAACTCTTGCAAATTCTGTGTCTTCTGCTATGAATATCGACAAACAAACGGTAAACAACGCTATTACATCAGTTGGTTTGCCGCAGACTATAAGACCCGAAAACCTGACAATGCAGCAGTTTATTGCTTTTTCAAACGCTCTTGAAAATATATTATAGTAAAAATTATCCGTGCTTTTGTCTGTGCGGATATTTATTTTGCTCAATATTACGCGCATAACACAAAATGACAATATTTGCCATTTACTTTTGTTATAATGTTTTCATATAGAAAAACAACAAAAGGGATGACAAAAATGAATGGTAGGACAAAAGGAAAATTTTCAAAAGAACATACTGCATTTGCGGCGGTATCATCTGCATTTCAGATACTGCTCGCATTTATCAGCGCACGCGCACAGCTTGTGGGTATGCCGTCGGTGCTAGGCATCGCGGTAATTGCTTTTTCGGGGCGGTGCGCGCTTTTATGCTATCTGGCGGCAATTGCAGGAATGGTCATGTTCGGCACGCTTGACGACATGGTGTTTCAGGCTGCGGCTATGACACTCGTAATGGGATTTCGGTCACTATATTCTATAAGCAAGAAGAAAACAGAACCCTCGGGCAGTGCGATATTTACGGTAGTGGGAATGACCGTGGCGCTTACGATAGTGTCAATATTTTTTGATATCTCCGCGCGGGAGATGATATATTTCGTAAGCGGCATAGTTATTTGCGCGGCAATATCTTATTTTGCCGTTTCGGCTAAGAACAGAACAGATGCCAACGGTCTGCTTGACATAAACGGCAGACACGGCATTTCACTTGCAGTGCTTTATGTTGCGGCTATATCACTGCTGACATCGGTTAGTATTTTTGGATTTAACGCAGGCAGGATATTCGGCTCGGTGGTGCTTCTTTGTGCGGCGACTAAATACAGGCACATAGGCGGTGCGGTAATGGGTGCGCTTACCACCTGCGGCGTACTGCTTTGTTCGGTAGAGACCGCAGGAAACACATTGCTTTTGGCAACGGCCGGACTTATATGCGGCGCTGTATCAGCGGCAGGAAGTTTTGCCATGGTGCTGACCTTTCTTATAGCCTCAATAATGGGACTTGTGGTTATAGGCATAAACGCCGACACCTTTATGATGCTCAAAGACGTAGCCTTTGCAGCGGTGCTTTTCAGCTGTCTGCCTGCAAATTTTGTAAGAAAGCTTTTAAACCACATCGGCGGCGATACCAATGCCATAAGCATAGTAGGACAAGCTGCTTCTTCTCGGCTTAATTTTGCATCTAAGACTTTGGGCGGCATACGAAACCA
>CANRDG010000093.1 GCA_947629275.1 uncultured Clostridia bacterium
ATCTCATCAAGCATAAGTGCGGCGATCTTTGTATAGTCGCTTTGGGTAAGAGGGTTGAACACGACTATCTCGTCAACCCTGCCGAGAAATTCGGGTCGCAGAAACTCTTTCAGCGCTTTCATGGCGCGTTCTTTGGTAATATCGGCATTGGATTTATTAAAGCCCACGCCTGTATCTTTATCGGTAGAGCCTGCGTTTGAGGTCATAACGATAACGGTATTTTCAAAAGAAACGCTTCTGCCCTGCGCGTCGTTTACCTTGCCCTCATCGAGAATTTGCAGCATGATATTCATGACATCTGGGTGAGCTTTTTCAATCTCGTCAAAAAGCACCACCGAATACGGTCTGCGGCGTACCTTTTCGGTAAGCTGACCTGCGTCGTCATATCCCACATATCCCGGAGGAGAGCCTATAAGCCTTGCGACTGTATGCTTTTCCATATATTCCGACATATCTACACGGATAATAGGCTCGGTGGCATCAAAAAGCTCTTCGCCGAGAACCTTTACAAGTTCGGTCTTGCCAACGCCCGTAGGTCCTACAAATATAAAGCTTGCGGGGCGTATGCGCTTTGAAAGGTTGACCCTTGTGCGCTTTATTGCCTTTGCGACCTTTTCAACCGCTTCGTCCTGACCGATAATGCGCTTTTTCATAGCTTCTTCAAGACCGCGAACCTTTTCATATTCGCTCTGGGTTATCTTGTTTGCAAGAATACCAGTCCACAGCTCTATGACCTTGGAAAGATCCTCGTCAGTCACTTGAATTTGCGAAGTTACCTTTTCTAGCTCTACAAGGCGGTCTGTTATACGCATTATTTCTGCCTTTTCGCCTGCTATCTTCTCATAGTCGGGAGACTCCGAGGCTTCAAGTTCCGATAATGCGGTATCGTGCTTATAAAGCTCTTCGTTGAGCTGCTCTACCTCGCCGAGTTCTTTGCACTTTATGCTGGCGCAGGCACACGCTTCGTCCAAAAGGTCTATAGCTTTATCGGGCAGGAATCTGTCGTTTATATATCTTTCGGAAAGCACTGCGCATTTTCTTAAAAGCTCATCAGAGATATGGACGCGGTGATGCGCTTCGTAATACTGCCTTATGCCTTTGAGAACTTCGACTGTATCATCGACAGTTGGCTCGTTTACCGTTACCGGCTGAAAACGCCTTTCAAGCGCGCTGTCTTTCTCTATATGCTTTCTGTACTCTTTGAAAGTTGTCGCGCCGATGACCTGAATCTCGCCTCGGGAAAGGGCAGGCTTCATGATGTTTGCGGCGTTCATTGAGCCCTCAGAGCTATCACCTGCGCCGACAAGATTATGCACTTCGTCTATAAAAAGTATAACATTGCCTTTTTCTATAACTTCATCTATAAGACCTTTACATCTGCCCTCAAACTGACCGCGGAACTGCGTACCTGCAACAAGGGCGGTTAGGTCTAAAAGATAAAGTTCTTTATTTTTGAGATGAGGGGGAACGTCGCCTTTTGCGATATGCTGCGCTATGCCCTCGGCAATGGCAGTCTTGCCCACGCCCGGCTCGCCTATAAGGCAGGGATTGTTTTTGGTGCGGCGTGACATTATCTGCACTATGCGCTCTATTTCCTTATCTCTGCCGATTATATTGTCAAGCTTTCCCTCACGCGCTTTTTCGGTAAGGTTGGTACAGAACTTGGGCAGATATTTAAGCTCTTTTTCTTTGGGCTTTCTTTTCTGCTTGCCGTCGGTCTTTTTATCGGCTGCGGCATTTGAGCTGTCACGTTTGCCGCCCAGCGCGCTGCCGAATATATGGCTGAGAAAGTCGGGCAAGGTATTGTTGCCGCCCTGCTCAAAGTTTCCTCCCTCGGTCATATCCATAAGCTGGTTGGACATTTCTTCAAGGTCGTCGTCCGAAATGCCCATTTGCTTCATATAATCATCTACCTGAGAAATGCCTAGTTCTCTTGCGCAGACAAGGCAAAGCCCCTCGTTTTTCTTTTCGTTTCCGTTCATTGATGTGATGAACACTGCGGCAGGTCTTTTACCGCATCTGGAACACATTATCACTGTTATCTAACCCCTTTCGAGTAATTTATCAGATAAATATATTTGCAAGGAAAGTTTTGCTTACATAGTCGGTCATGACAAAATCAAGCATGCCGAACGAATGGTTCACTGCGTATCTTACTGCAAAGCCTATTATGAAAAGTATAAGCACGCCCTCTGCTGCGCCGATAAGCGCACCTGCGATATGCGAAAACCTTTTTGTAACGCGAACGACTTTTAAAAGCCTCAAAACGCGGTATATCACCCTAAGTATTACAGAAGCAAGCAGGAACACCACCAGCACCGCACCTGCGCGGGATATGTCTATAGCTTTATCCCTGATCATGCCGCTTTCGAGGCTTTCGGCGGCTTTTTTTGGGTCTTCTTCGGTAACAACGCCGATGATGTTTTTGATATTTTTCTCGTCTGTAAGACTATCTGCAAGCTGCTTTGCATCGTCGCCCTTGATATTGCCGTCTGTAAATTCTTCTATATTTTCGGGCGTTACTGTTTCGTCTATACGCTCTTTTATCTCGTCTTTGGAGATATTTTCGCCTTTGTCTGCGGCAAGCTGCTGCAAAGAAGCAAACAGGTCGTCGCTTTCAGCAAGGTCTTTAAGATCGGTGTCGGTTATCTCTATATCAAGTTTTTCGGCGACTTTATCTTTTGCCTTGTCAAAATTTTCTTTGAGCTGCGCGCTGTCCATGCCCTCGGCTATGGTATCGACCACCTTGGGCCTTATATATTTTTCATACGCGGCTGTAGATGCAGGCTTTGCGACCAGCAATGCAAGCGCGCATGAAACAAGAGTTATTGCCACTGAAATTATTGTACTGAAAATGCTGCGGCGGCTGCCGACATATGCAAACGCGCCAACAAATGCAACTATCAATATATCAAGTATTATCATTATTATAACTCCGCTGTTTATTCAAATGTGACCTTATAGATACTGCTGTAGTCCTCGACATACATGGCATCGTCTATAAATACGAAAGACTGATAGTCGGGCGAGACATCATAAGTTGCTGTAAGTTTTCCCGTGCCGTCGTAAACGTCCAGTCTGCCTTTCATGAGGATATAGACATTGCCGCCTTTACAAGTTATCTGCCGACACTCGCCCTCTACGCTCGCTTGAAAAATATCTGTAGAAGATGTACTTGCTATAGTTAAGTCAAAATAGCCTTTGGTAACGCTCTTTTCGACTATTACAGCTGTTTTGGTATCTGCGGCGCTGTCTGTAAGGGTGGTGTTGTAGTCATACTGAGAGAGCGTTTTGCCCTCGGGAGAGAGATGCAGCAGTTTATTGTCTCCTACGAGCCACACAGAATCGTCATCACATAATACTGTATCATAAACCATGGTGGGAATATTGTCGATAGTAAAGACCGGCTCTGACTGCATGAAATTCAGAGCTGTTACAACGCTCGAAAGCTCGCCGCCGGAGGCTTTGAAAGTTGCCACCGCGCAGCCGTTGCCCTCGCTGTTCATTGAAATATCTATTATCCTCTGACCGCTCGACCACAGGAAAGCTTCGTTGCCCTTTGGGTCGTACACCGTCATATAAGAGAGGTATTTATCGGTCTGCGTAACTATTGCGGCATAGTCCTTTTTGCCTATTTCAGCCATGATTATTTTTTCGGGAAAAGTACGCTTATAGACCTCACCTTCGTCATTCACCGCCATAAGGCTGTAACCGCCGAGGTCGTAAAGCAGCAGCATATTTCCGCCTGCAACGCCTATGGGATTTGCAAGGCTGTGCTGTATACTGCGTATCTTGTTGCCGTCGGCATCATATATGGTTATATTGGTATCGGTAACGAGAATAAATCGGTCGCCGTATGTATATATTTCAGACGAATTTGTTTCACCTATCGCTATCGGGAACTCGCCTGCCTCTACCTTTGTGCCGCTCTTGACGACGGTATCTTTTGTATCTTTCACAAGCTTGCTCACCTTTGGCAGCCACATCTGCGAAGTTAAAACTGCCACTAAGGCTACACACAATATGGCGGTAAAGCCTGCAAGCTTTTTCATTGAACGTTTTCTTTTGGCTTTCTTTCTGGCTTTGCGAATGTCGGTCTGATATGTTTTCTCTCTTGCCAAAACACATTCTCCTTTCCATTTTTGCCGCCCTCAATAAAACACTTTGTTGAGATAAAGCCCTTGTGCGGGGGCGGTCTTTCCTGCTTTTGTTCTATCCTTGCTTTCTATTATATAAGGCAGGCTGTCGGCGGCTATCCTGCCGTCGCTGATAAAAATAAGCGTGCCTACCATTATCCTTACCATATTATATAAAAAGCCGTTGGCGCTGACTTTGAAACTTACCATGTCGCCGCTGCGCGTTACAGAAAACTCATTTACCACCCTTTCGGTGCTTTTCTTATCGCACGCTGTAGAGCAGAACGCTTTGAAGTCATGCTCGCCCACAAACGCCTGCGCGGCTGTATGCATTTTATTTTCATCTAGCGTTACATAGTGCATATGCGCGGTATGGGCATAAAACGGGTTCTTTATTCTGCTGTTGTGGACTAGATACTCATACTCTTTGCCCTTACAGTCGAAGCGTGCGTGAAAATCATCATCTGCGATCTCGCATTTGCTTACGCCTATATCGTCGGGCAGCAGCGCGTTAAGACCGAACACAACGCCTTTTTCGGTAATGGTGCTGTCTGTATGGAAATTGAACACGAACTCTCTTGCGTGGACGCCTTTATCGGTGCGCGAACAGCCGTTTATAGTTACGTTTTCCTCTTTGAGCAGCGTACACAGCGCTTCTTCTACCGTTTGCTGCACCGATGCGGCACCCTTTTGCCTTTGAAAGCCGTGGTATGCAGTGCCGTCATACGCCATAGTGACCTTAAAATTTCTCATTATCTGATGTTATCCACCTGATCTATATTTTCAACACGTATAAGCTTTTCGGTATTGCCTTTTTTGCCGTACACCAGAATTTTTACCCATTCTTCGTCTGCATCTGTTATCTTACAGTCGATCTCTTCATAATCTACGGTAATGGTACAATCTCTGCCTATTATGCTTTTGAAAACCTGTGACATCTGCACGTCTTCCCCTTTCAGTTTTCTTACTTCTTTTTCAAGCTTTTTGGTACTTCTGAGCAGCGCTTCTATCTGCTCGTCCTGATCCATATCTTTAAAAATGTTCGTAAAATTGCCCACGGTCATCACCCTTTATATTTATAAAAGCTCATTTTATATCTATTCTTAAAATACATTTGGCGGCTATTATACGAAGCTTTCTGGTGGCGTTTACCCCCCCGGCGCACAGTATCTCGATCCACTCTTCGTCAACATCCGTAACTCTGCCCTCAATAGTCGGCATATCTTCTATAGATGTATAAAACGCACATTCTTTGCCTACAAGTTTTTTAAGTATGGTATTCATATTATTTCCTCCGAAGTTTTATAGAATGATGTCTATTCTTAAAATACATTTGGCAGCTATTATGCGAAGCTTTCTGGAGGAATTACCCCCCCAACGCACAGTATCTCTATCCACTCTTCATCAACATCTGTAACTCTGCCTTCAATGGTTGGCATACCTTCTATAGAGGTATAGAACACGCAGTCCTTGCCTGGAAGTTTTTTAAGTATGGTATTCATGTCATTTCCTCCGAAGTTTTATATAAATCTATATAAAAAAGTTTATTTTGTCTGCAAGCACTACCCCTGTGATAAACACTGCCGTTACTAAAAGCGCGGCATAATCGCGGAAGGAAGTTTTCAGCTGCTTGAGCCGCGTTCTGCCCTCGCCGCCGTGATAGCAGCGACATTCCATGGCAAGTGCAAGTTCAACGGCGCGGCGAAATGACGAAACTATAAGCGGCACGAAAATAGGCACCAAGGCTTTTGCTCTTTTTATTATAGAGCCTGTTTCCATATCTGCGCCCCTTGCTTTCTGCGCCGACATTATTTTGTCGGTATCTTCTATAAGCGTTGGTATAAAGCGCAGGGCTATAGTCATCATCATGGCAAGCTCATGCACGGGTACTTTTATAACTTTCAGCGGCGAGAACAGCCTTTCTATGGCATCGGTCAGCTGTATGGGAGATGTGGTGTAAGTAAGCAGCGAAGAACCTACGATAAGCGCGACTATTCGTATTATCATGAACGCTGCGGTGGTAACGCCGAGCTTTGTTATTATGAGAAATTTCCACTTAAACAAAACGTCGCCTGTGCGTATAAAAAGCAGGTTCAGAAGCCCTGTGAATATCAGCAGCGGCATAAGCGGCTTTAAGCTTTTGAGCATCATTTTAAAGGGTATGCCCGAAAGCAGAAATGCGCCAAGCACGAACACCATTCCCACGCCAAGACCGAAGAATGTATCTGCTATAAAAAGCATAACTATAAACGCCACAATAAGTATTATTTTTATCCGTGGGTCAAGGCGATGTATTATCGACTTACCGGGAAAATATTGACCTATGGTTATATCTTTGAGCAACTGTTATCTCTCCTACCTGTTTTCAAGCAGATGCATTATCAGCTTTTTGCCAAACTCCACTGTATAAACGTCGTCGTCTATCGGCACGCCTGCGGCTTTCAGTCTGTTGAAAACTCTTGTTATCTGCGGCACTGCCAGACCCATTTGTTCAAGCTCTGCCGAGCGGTGGAACACGTTTACGGGGGTATCATAGCAGAACACTTTCGCTTTGTTCATAACAAGTATTTTCGTAGTGTGCTTTGCTATATCCTCCATAGAGTGCGAAACCATCATGACGGTGTTTTTCTTCTGTTGGTGATACTCGCGTATCTGCGCTAAAATGGCATCTCTGCCCTTGGGGTCAAGTCCCGAGGCGGGTTCGTCAAGTATCAGAACTTTGGGATCCATAGCCATTACCCCTGCAATGGCAGCTCTCCTTTTCTGTCCGCCCGAAAGCTCAAAGGGGCTTTTTTCCATTATATCCTCGCTAAGTCCTACCATTCGCATGGATTCGCGTACACGCTTGTCTATCTCGCTGTCTGAAAGACCCATATTTTTAGGCCCGAAAGCTATGTCTTTATAAACGCTTTCTTCAAAAAGCTGATACTCGGGGTACTGAAACACCAGCCCGACTTTGAAGCGTATATCTCT
>CANRDG010000094.1 GCA_947629275.1 uncultured Clostridia bacterium
TAAGGGTACATAACAGAGGGATAATAGGCATCTGCAAAGGCGCGGACATGGACATAGACTGTATTTGCGCCGACGGAGACGATATTTTTATAAGCCTGCGATATACTCTCGCGAAACTGCTCGGCTGTCGCGCCGTTCATCATCGCGCCGAGGTCAATATATGATATCCACACACCTATTTGCCTATCATAGTTGAGCGCCTGATAATCATTCTTCGGGAAAATGTGGCTGTCAATGATATTTTTGAACATTGATATGCTGCCAAACGAGCTTCTCTGCTGTTTTAAAGGCTGTGCCCCACTGCTTGGCAGAACGCTTTGAGTCTGAAACATCAGGCTTACGAATATTACAGCTGCCAAAGCTATTACACCCACTTTTGCTATTACCCTTTTCATGGCTTGTCCCCCTTTCTATATTAGTCTATGGCAAATTTTGGTATTTAATTCACAAGCCACACCGATTTTTTACGATGTGGCTTAGTTTTTTGATAAATTACTTATTTTCGGGCAGTTTATAACCCACCGCTTCACCCATGAGGACGGGTGTTTCGCAGTCTCTTTCGGTGTTTATCAGTATGTCATAGTCGGGCGATATCACATCTTTTCTGAAAAGCTGTATTATAGTTGAGCCGCCAAACTCGAACATTCCCTTTTCATCGCCTTTGTGTATTACGCCGCGCTGGTGGCGGTTGCTTATTTTGCCAACGCACAGTGCGCCGACTTCTATCTGCACGACCTCGGAAAAGTTTTTGGTCTTCATCAGCGTAAATTCGCGGCAGTTGTTTTTGAACACCTTGCAGCGATTTATCGCTATTGGCTGGACGGTATGCAGCACGCCTTTAATATAGAAATTATCTGATTTAGCACCGTCGTCTATATACGCGTACCTATGGTAATTGCACGGCTCCAGCCGATACACAAAACACCAGCCGCCGCAAAATCTGTCGGCAAGTTTACCGCTGTGCAAAAGCTCTTTGAGCGTATAGGTCGTACCCTTTATCTCAAAAACGCTGTCGCTGTCTATTTTGAAAACGGTAAGTTTGCCGTCGCAGGGAGCGCAAAGCTTTGATACATCTTGGCAAAAGGGTCTGGCTTCTTTATAAAGCTCACGCGTGAAAAAGTCATTAAAAGAAGAAAACTTGTGCTTTTTGGCATATGTCATATCGATGTCGTACTTCTTTATATACCTGTTTATCATAGGCTTGGAAAGGCGGCTGCTCAGAAAAACTGCAGCGACCTTTGAAGCCCACGGCATCGTCAGAGGGTAAAGAAGCGCTCTGCCGACGGGCGTTTTATACATAAACTGAAGAAAGACATTGCTTTTGTTATAGTCTGCTTTTATGCCGACCCTGAAAACTTTACTGCTCATAAAAACCGCTCCACATCAGAATTTTGAAAAGTCGATAAGCACCATAAACAGCTCTATAAGACCGACTACAGACATAGCCACCATGCCTTTGGTTTTAGGCTTTTTGATACGAAGCGGCGAGATATACGCTATTGCTGTAACAAACGCCGTTACTGTATAAAGCAGCGAAAAATTGGGTATAGGCGCATACTTTATAAGGCAGTAGGCAAGCGGCATTATAAGCGCTGATGAGGTTATCGGCAGACCTTTGAAATATTTTCGGTTCTCGTCCGTTTCGTCCTGACGTTCTTCTTCGGTGACGTTATAATACGCGAGCCTGATAAGACCGCAAAGTACGAACATACAGCCGACTATCGGGTACAGCTTGCTGGAGCTGTTGAGGCTGTAGCCTATTGCGGCAGGCAGCACGCCGAAGCAGATAAGGTCGCACAGCGAATCTATCTGTATGCCGAAACGCTTTTCCTCTTTGGTACGGGATTTTTTAGTTCTGGCTATCTTGCCGTCGAACATATCGCACATACCCGAAAGCATAAGGCAGACGACTGCTTCGTCTAAATTTCCGTCCATAGCGCTGAATATTCCCGAAACGGAAATGAACAGGCTTATATATGTCAGGACAACGGTATAATCATAAAATCCTATCATTTTATCCGGCTATGCCGAAACACCCCTATCGTTTATAACTTACGGTCATTTAAGCAATTTCAGCGCGCCTGTCGGGCAAGCCTCAACGCATTTTCCGCACTGAGCGCACGCTTTTATTACGCTTTCGTCGTTAAATTCGGGCTTTATCACCGTGCCGAAGCCTCTGCCGACAAGACCCAGTATTCCCTTTCCTGCGACCTCGTCGCACACCCTTACGCAAAGGCTGCAAAGTATGCACTTGTTGGGGTTGCGCTCTATGGAAACGAGTTTTCTTTCAACGGGATTGTTGTTCTTGACACCTGCAAATCTGGCAGGGTCAATCTCGCAGATGTTGGCATACTTTATCAGGCGGCAGTCGCCATAGTCGTGGCAGCCGCATTCAAGACATCTTTTTGCTTCGCTCTGCACTTTTTCTTCATCGCCAAAACCGAGGTACACTTCATTGAAGTCATGCTTTCTTTCCTCGGCAGGGCGCGCAGGCATTTTTATTCTGTCCTTTTTCTCATACACGCTGAAATCAATATCCTTGACGTCCCTCTTAGAAACGAAAGGCTTTCTGTAGGCTGTTAGCTTGCCTTTAAGATAGCTGTCAACGACTGCGGCGCACTTGTTAGCCTCACCTATGGCTTCTATTGCTATAGATGCGCCTCTGTTTGTGGCGTCACCGACTGCGAAAACACCGTCAACGGAAGTCATGAACGTGGTCTCATCGGCTGCGATAGTGCCTTTTCTTGTTTTTTCAAGAGAATCAAAACCACTTGCTTCAATGCTCTGACCGATAGCCATTATTACCTTGTCTACATCTATATACTCAAATTTGCCCTCAACGGGAACTGGAGAACGTCTGCCGCTGGCATCGGGCTCGCCGAGCTGCATTACCTGAAGTTTCATCTGCTTTACCTTGCCGTCCTCGCCTATTATCTCGGCAGGGTTGGTGAGGAATTTGAAATCAACGCCTTCTTCGATAGCTTCTTCTATCTCGATATCCTCGGCAGGCATTTCATCTCTTGTTCTTCTGTATACGACATAGACTTTATCCGATCCGCACCTTACAGCGCTTCGGCAGGCGTCCATAGCGGTATTGCCGCCGCCGCATACTGCAACTGTCATACCCGAAAGGTCTGGTCTTTCACCCTCGCCGGAAGAGATATTTCTGAGAAAATCTATACCGCCGACAACGCCTTCGAGCCCCTCGCCTTCAACGCGCATATTCATACTTTTCCACGCGCCGTTTGCGACTATGACCGCATCGTTGTCTTTTTGCAGCTGCTCCAAGGTAACGTCCTTGCCTATTTTACAATTGTTTACAAACTCGACACCCAGCGACTTTATCTCCTGACACTCTCTTTCAAGAATATCTTTGGGTAGTCTGTAGGCAGGGATACCATAGCGGAGCATACCGCCCATTTTTGCCATGGCATCATAAACGGTAACGCTATGACCGCTTCTTCTGAGGAAAAACGCTGCTGTAAGACCGGCAGGACCGCCGCCGACTATTGCCACCTTTTTGCCGCTGTCGGGCTTGCACTGCGGTTTATATGTACTGTCTGCAAGGTCTTTATCTGCGGCATACGCTTTAAGAAAAGCTATTGAAAGCGGCTGCTCGACGTTTGCTCTGCGGCAGTTTTTCTCACACGGGTGAGGACAAACTCTGCCTATAGATGCAGGTATCGGGAAAGCCTCTTTTATGGTCTCGACAGCTCCGTGGTAGTCGCCGCCCGATATCTGTTTGAGATACTTCTGAATATCAGTGCCTGCGGGGCAGTTGAGATGACAAGGCGCAACGCAGTCGCCGTCATGGTCGCTCATCAGAAGCTCCAGCGCGACCTTTCTTGACCTGTTTACTCTTTCTGTATCATAACTTACGACATAGCCGTCCTGTGCTTTAGTTGCGCAGGCTCTCATAAGCTTAGGCAGGGCTTTGCCGTGACCGTCGTCCAGCACTTCTATCTGGCACAGACCGCACGCGCCGTACACCGCTACGCTGTCGTCGTTACAGAGATTTGGAATATCTATGCCGTTATCCTGAGCGACTTTAAGGATATACTCGCCCTCGCTGCATTTGCATATTTTTCCATTTATAGTTATAGTAATCATCTTGTTCACCTCAATCCACTTTTACTGCGCCGAAGCGACAAACCGTCGCGCACTGACCGCACTTGATACAAACATCGGGGTCTATAGTGTGCGGCGTTTTGACCTCTCCGCTGATAGCCTTTGCAGGGCATTTTTTCGCGCAGAGAGTACAACCGCGGCATTTGTCCGCATCTATGCTGTAACTGATAAGATCGCGGCACTCATGCGCAGGACACTTTTTATTGTTTATATGCGCTTCATACTCATTTCTGAAATACTTTATAGTAGTAAGCACGGGGTTGGGCGCAGTCTGACCAAGACCGCAAAGCGCGCCCTCCTTGACGGCGGAGCAAAGCTCTTCGAGAAGCTCGATATCGCCTTCCCTGCCGTTGCCTTCAACTATTCTTGTAAGTATCTCCTGCATACGCTTTGTGCCTATACGGCAGTGAACACACTTGCCGCAGGATTCTTTCGCGGTAAAGTCAAGGAAGAATTTCGCCATGCCCACCATGCAGGTAGTTTCGTCCATAACGACCATTCCGCCGCTGCCCATTATTGCGCCCGTTGCGGAAAGTTCTTTATAATCTATAACGGTATCGAGAAGCTGCTCGGGTATACAGCCGCCGGAAGGGCCGCCCATTTGCACGGCTTTGAATTGTTTATCCTCTTTGATACCGCCGCCGATACCGAAAATGACATCGCGCAGAGTTTTACCCATAGGTATCTCTACCAAACCGCCGCGCTTTATCTTACCGGTAAGAGCGAAAACTTTTGTACCCTTGGAATTTTCTGTACCCATGGCGGCAAAGGCAGCGCCGCCGTTGTTGATTATCCACGCAACGTTTGCAAAGGTCTCAACGTTGTTGATGTTTGAAGGTTTCTGCCAGTAACCTTTCTGCGCGGGGAACGGGGGCTTGAGCCTTGGCATACCTCTTTCGCCCTCAAGCGATGCGATAAGGGCTGTTTCCTCACCGCAGACAAACGCACCTGCGCCTGCTTTTATTGTAAATTCGCACGAAAAATCCGTACCGAAAATGTTCTTGCCGATATAGCCGGCTTCCTTAGCCTGTGCTATTGCCTTTTTAAGGCGCACTATTGCCAGCGGATACTCGGCTCTTACATAAACGACTGCTTCCGAAGCACCTATAGCATACGCGGCGATAAGCATACCCTCGATAAGAGTATGGGGGTCGCTCTCGATAACAGCTCTGTCCATAAATGCGCCGGGGTCACCCTCGTCAGCATTACAAATAAGGTACTTGGTCTCCCCTGCTGACTGGTTTGCAGCATTCCACTTGAACCATGTCGGGAAGCCTGCGCCGCCGCGTCCTGCAAGACCCGAAGTTTTTATTTCGTCTATCACCTGCTGCTGAGTCATTGTGGTGACGACTTTTTCAAGAGCCTTATAGCCGCCTGCGTTTATGTAAGCCTCGATACTTTCGGGGTCTATGATACCGCAGTTACGAAGAGCAATTCTCGTTTGCTGATCGAGAAAATCTTTATCGTCGGCGGTTATCTCATACTTTGAGAGAGCCGCAAAGTCGTCCGCTGCAACTGCCGCGGCTATCTCCTCAGCGCTGTTTTCATTTACTTTTACAAGTCTGTGAAGCACGCCGTTTTCGTAGACGTCAACTATAGGCTCGAGCCAGCACATACCTATACAGCCTACAATTCCGACATTTATGCCGCTGCCTGCAAGCTTTTCGTCAAGGACTTTCTTTACCTTTCCTGCGCCTGCCGCTATACCGCAGCTGCCCTGCCCTACATTTATAATAGTATAGCTCATACTGCCGCCTCCTTTGCCTGTATCTCGCTGATTATACTCTTTACCTTTTCGGGCGTGAGCGAACCGTATGTATCGTCGTTTATAAGCATTACGGGCGAAAGCGAACAGCAGCCGAGGCACGCAACGAACGTAAGCGAGAAAAGACCGTCCTCGGTGGTCTCGCCGTCGGTTATACCCAAAGTTTCATAAATTGTTTTAGCGATCATATCACTGCCGTTTACGTGGCAAGCCGTACCCTTACAAAGAAGTATCAGGTACTTGCCGACCGGTTTGAAGCGGAACTGCGTATAAAAGGTCGCAACTCCCAAAACGTGCGCGGGGCTTGAACCTGTTGCCTCTGCGACGTGATAAATTACCTCCTGCGGAAGATAACCGTATATCTCCTGTGCAGACTGCAAGATCGTAATAAGGCTGCCCTTAACGCCTGCGTACTCGTCCAGAACGGGCTGAAGAAGCGAAAGGTCTGCGGTATTGCTCATAATAATCTCTCCAATCATCTAAAGCTTATGTTATTACATATTCTGCAATGCATATATTATAATTTTATCACAACCATTTGTAGTTGTCAATAAGTTACCTATCATTACATAATCATACAATATATAGTTATTCGCTTGTGCGACAAAATAGAAACAGCGCACGCCTTCACGGCAAACGCTGTTTTTTTATATTCATCATTTTTCTTTCTTCTTTTTAGGTATAGCATACGGAAGCGTTCTATTGCGTTCCGCAAGGCGAAACATCTTCCACGCTTTCTCAAATATCGGGTAAAGCTCTTCGTCTGCATGCATATTGTGCAGGTGTGCAATTATAAATACCTTTGCATTTGACTCAGGAAAATTAATGTCATCATGCACGAACCTCGCAAGATCTGCATACGGACCGTTCTTTCCATAGCGCCTTAAGATCCATTCCTTAAAATACATTTTGCCACTTCCTTGGTAAAAACACACATCGTCACTGCCCATTCGCCTACAATTCTATTGTACAACATATTTATGAATTTTTCAAGATATTTTCGCAAAATAACTTAGAATAAAATGTTTTCTTATCAAAGAGGCGATTTTCCTCTCAGATAAGGGCATTTTTGTTTGTATTTGCTTGTATCCTTATTAGTATTTATGAAATATTTTTTAGATTTTTTTGCTCAAAAATGAGGCGATTTTATGGTTTTTGGGGATATGTGCAG
>CANRDG010000095.1 GCA_947629275.1 uncultured Clostridia bacterium
TCGTGCTTTGTGGTCTCCAGCTGATAAAGCTCGTCTCTCTGCGAAAGGTTCGGCAGCAGGAACGTTGACGATGCGACCGACGCATCGTCGGGTATCAGAGACAGCGCGTAATCTATCTTGCCGCGTGTTTTTTCATTTTTAATGTAACTTGAAATGCTGTCGAGCCTGCCTCCTTGCAGCCCCACAAACAGCGTAACACAGCACGCCGCCGCGGTCAGCAGCACCTTGTATCGCTTCTTTTTGGAAATACCCCCCCGATCAAAATGCGAGTAATTCACTACCGCAAGATATATCAGAGCCGCGCCGCTGCCGAATGTGTACTGATAGTTTATATCGTACTGATAGCCGTAGTTAGTCATAAGGTTTATAAGTACGAACGGTATAAGCATTATAAGCTCTTTAGGCGAATGCAGCAAAAAAGGCAGAAACGCCAGAGGCAGGAGCATTTGCAGCATGAAGGTCAGCTTTTCTGCGGTGAAACACTGCTGTATAACGTATACGGGGTCGGCAGCGGCAGCTTTGAATACCGCCATAAGGCTGTTAGAGCCGTCGTATGAATAGTTTTTGTAACGCCAGCTCATAACGCCGTCGCCGTATTTTGAGAGTATGCCTGTTATTGCAACGAAGTATGCCAAAGAAAATACAAATATGCCTGCGCTCGTCAGGCGGCACTTTTTGCCTGTTCTGTCCGCGAACACAAAGTACAAAGCTATAACGCAGGCGTATACGGCGGCATCTTCTTTCACTAAAAGCAAAAGAAGCGCAAAAACGCAGGAAAGCACAGCACGGTCAGCTTCAAGAAAGTATATCAGCCACATTATCAGCGGCGCAAGAAAGCAGTTTTCATGCAGATAGTAAAAGCAGCCGCCCGTAAAAGACGGAAAAACTATATAGCATATCGCAAACAGCAGGCTCTCCAACTGAGAAAGGCTGTGTTTTTTGCATATGAGCAGCAGCGGTATAACGCCCGAAACCACGACAAGCGGCTGCAATATAAGCAGCGTGGCAGGCGAGGGGAATATGCAGTATATCGGAAGCATCAGATAGTATATGGGAGATACGTGCACCGCGAAATGAGTAAGCAGCCCGTCGCGCTCGCAGGTAGTGAGCGGCAGACCCGTTTCTTTCATGTAGTGGAA
This sequence comes from uncultured Clostridia bacterium, assembly GCA_947629275.1. Lineage (GTDB taxonomy): Bacteria > Bacillota > Clostridia > Oscillospirales > Ruminococcaceae > UBA7477. The sequence continues at coordinate 1,140 of CANRDG010000095.1, forward strand.
CATCTGCGAAAATATGCCGAAATCAAAGCAGCTTGTCCAGTGGTCAAAGTATTTCATGCAGCATATCGAGCCGATGAATGATACGACCACAAGCATAAGCAGAGCCGTGACCGACCATTTTACCTTTGCCCCTGCTTTTTTTATAATGTCCGGCATATCATAAAAAGGTATGTTGGCAAATTTTATTGTCAGCGCCACGGCGGCGCACAGCCCCGCAAGGAACATTATCTCTTTGTTTTCAGAAGCGGCTGTTACAGCCAGAAGTATGGCAGATGATACTGTTATGCAGTTTATAACACTGCGCTTTTTGAAAATTGGTATAAGCGTAAGCAGCTGCCATATAACGGCAGTGCTGATAAACATCATAACAAAGCTCAGATCTTTCATATAAGATTCAAGCTCGTTGAAAGGGTGGTCTATACAAAGTATGCACACCGCTGCGCAGATGAGCCATGCCGTAAAAAGCGCCTGCATACTGCGAGATGAAAATTCCGTCTGCAAAATGCCGCGCAGAAACCCTCGCTTTTCTGTATTTCCCGAAAGCTTATTCTCGGGTGTGTCCATATACGCTCACTCCTTTCAACGTGTTAAATTATAACATATCCATGCAGTTAAGTCAAGCATTGCCGCATTTTAGAATAATCGCACCGTATCAAGGCATAATATTCTTGCAAAAACAGGGTCATAGCCCGAAAGGAGATTTTTTATGGTGCATCAGGATACGATAAGGCTTCTGCGAGAGTGCGATGCAGGAGTAAAAATGGGCATATCGGCAATAGACGACGTGCTTGACAAAGTGACGAACAAGGAGCTTCGCAAGCTTTTGGCGCAGTGCAAGGAGCGGCATATAAAGCTAAACAGCGAGGTGCAGACAAAGCTTACCGAGTTTGACGACGAGGGCAAAGAGCCTAACGCCATGGCAAAGGGTATGTCTTGGATGAAAACGAATATGAAAATGGCAGTCGATCATTCAGACGAAACTATTGCAGACCTTATGACCGACGGCTGCAATATGGGGGTAAAATCTCTCCATAAGTACCTCAATCAGTATAAAGCGGCCGACGAGGGCTCGAAAAGAGTTGCAAAAAAGCTTATCGACCTTGAAGAAGGTCTGGTAATGGATATAAGAAGTTTTTTGTAACTTATCGGTATGCGCGCCGCCGCTCTTGACAAGCTGAAAAAAATGTATTATAATAATCTTTAAGCGTTTTGTATGCGCTAAAGACAGTGATAATATAGCAATAAGAAATAAAGGTGATAAAATGTCAGGAAGGACTTTTAAGAAAGCGGCGGCGGCAGTGTGCAGCTTTTGTCTCGCCGCAGCAATGCTCACATCGTGCGCGGATACCACTTATATCTGCAAATCAGGAGATAAGAGCATAAACGCAGGCGTGTTCATTTACTATGTCATGTCGCAGATAAACGAGCAGACTTATGCTTACTATCAGAGCAACGGCAAGATGTCGGAGGATATCGTAAATGAAAAGTATGGCGACGGCACTATGACGGTGGGCGATTTTGCACATGAAGATGCATATTCCTCTTGCCAGCGGCTTATGTGTACCATGCTCAAATTTGACGAGTTGGGTCTTTCGTTTACTGATGATGAAAAGCAGGAGATAAAAGATGTCGTTGAGGCAAACTGGGATCCCGAATATTATGAGTCTATAGGAATCGCAAAGTCGTCTATAGAGCAGATACAGACAGGTCTTGAAATGTATGAAAAGATCTTCTATGCCTATTACGGAGAGGGAGGCACTAATGCCGTTACCGACAGCGATATAAATACATTTATAAAGGATAACTACGTAAGGTTCAAGCTCATCTCAATAGTGAAAGCCGAGGGCAAAGAGGCCGAAGCAAAGTCTACAGCTGATGAATATGCAAAAATGGCTGAGGAAAAGTCTTTTGACGAGGTAATAAAGGAATATAAGGAAAAGACAGCCGCTGAAAACGGCAGCAGTTCTTCTGCGGAAGATGAGGAAGATACCGACAACAACATCATGGTCAATAAAAATTCTTCCAGTTATGCCGACAACGAGGTAGTTAAGTATATAACAACGGGCATGAACAACGGCGATATAAAGACCTATGAGGACGATAATTACTGGTATGTTATAGAAAAGCTCGATGTTACCGACTACCCCGAGTATGTTGAGAAAAACAGAGACAGCCTGCTTCAGGAAATGAAAACAGACGAATTTGAGGAAATGATAGACGGTTGGGTGAATGATGCGCAGATAGAGCAAAACAGCGACGCTTTTTCAAGATATTCAGCCGAAAAGGTGTATGACAAGTATCTCGACTATCAGGAAGATCAGGCAAAATAAAGTAACAAAAACGATATGCGGCAGGGAATATAACTTGCCGCTTTTGTTTATTTTGCAGAAAAATAGTATTGACTGTTGCATTATATCAAAATATGTGTTATAATAACCATGTACGTGTTAAATGACGGTATGGAGATACCGGCAAAAGAAATGACAAAACGAAACGATCATGGATGCAGCAAGCTGCATTCGGAATGGAGAATAATATGTCGGACGAAAGGAACAACGGCGAGATGCACAGCGATGAAGAATCGCTGAACGACCTTATTGCTTCCGCGATAGAAAAGAAAAAGGACGCTCCCAAACAAGCGCCGCAGACCGCCCCTGCAAAAGAAATGACCTTGCAGGAGAGCATAGCGCAGGCAAAGTATAATAAGCAAAACGGCATAAAACCTGTTCCGCGCAAAGAGCAGACAAGCGAGCAGGATATGTCTATAGAAGATATGGTAGCAAACGCCATGCATAAAAAATCGGGCGGCACAGCCGATGACTATGACGAGGGAAGCGACATTCGGGAAGAAACGGAAGAAAAAAGCTTTGGGAAGAAAGCCAAAGAATTTTTTGTACGCAATAAGCTGAAATTCATAGTGGCAGGCATGGTCGTAGTGATAGTTGCGCTTATCGCAATGCTTGTGGCTATATTCGTTTTCAATCATTATTATAAACGTATAGAAAGGGAAAATGCCAGCAGGGTAGAGATCAGCGTAAACAGCATAGGAGACAGCGACACCGTAAGCAATGTCGTTGAATATGAGGATTACCTGAAAGAGCAGCTTAAAGACTATGCCGATATAATGGCTTCAAAAGAAGTGTATAACGTCCTGCTCGTCGGAGAGGATCTGCGTGATACAGCAGGGGAGAGCCGAGGCAATACCGACGTTATGATGCTCGTTTCCGTAAACCGTGAAACAAAGAAAATAATTTTAACTTCTTTCATGAGAGATATTTATATATATATCCCCAGCGTCGGCTCAAATAAACTCAACTCTGCCTATGCCGCCGGCGGCGCATCGCTGCTTAAAGATACTCTCGAGAAAAACTTCGGCGTGAAGATAGACAACTATGTTATCGTAAATTTCTATACGTTTATACAAATAGTCGATATACTCGGCGGTATAGAAGCAGACGTTACGCAGGTCATGGTAGACGAGATGAGAAACCCGATGATGGAGCAGAATATGTACCTTGGCAATCCGTCAACGCAGGACCTGCTGTCTACCGCAGGACATTATAACCTAAACGGAAACCAGGCGCTGGGATATGCGAGAATAAGATATAACGTCGGCGATGACTACGGAAGAACGGCACGTCAAAGAGAAGTTATTCAGAAGATGATAGAAAAGTCGAGGGGCATGGATCTTCATCAGATGAAAGATATACTTGATAAAGTTACAGAGGGCGACAACGTGCGCTGGGATCTTTCTCAGGAAGATGTGCTTTCTCTGCTTGCCAATGCTGTAGACTATTATAGAAACTATGATATACAGCAGATACAGATACCTGCTTCGGGCTATTTCACGGCGCAGACCATAAGAGAAATGGACTGTCTGTGCCCCGACTTTGCGGCGAATACAGAGATACTGCAAATGGCTATATACGGCAAAACGTTCGTAAACCCCGAACAGACCAGCCAGTATGTGTTTGAAGAACCGCCAGTGTATACCGATCCGCCTGTGTATGATACCACCGCCGCGCCTCCGCAGGTGTATGAGACCACCCCTTCGGAGACGACGACTGAATATGTTCCGCCGACCGAGACCACAACAACGGCTTCCGAGACGGTGGTAACACCGGAGATAACAACTACCGAAGCGCCGCCTCCTGAGGTGACTACGACGCCCGAACCTGTTACCGAGCAGCCGCCGGCACCTACTCCGCCACCGCAAACACCACCTCCTGTGGATACTCCTCAACAGGAAACCCCTGCGGCATAGCAAATAAAAAAACAATGTCCTTTGCCATAAAACGGCAGAGGACATTTTGTTTTAAATATGCACAAAAATAGCTGTTGACATCGGAGATAAATTGTGTTATTATAATAATGTATGTTAATAGTTATAATTATATGCGAAAGAGGTGGGCGGCTTGTTTAAATTCAAATACCATAAGAGATTGTTTTGCGAGGCTATAATACTTTCATGCATTTGTTTTGCCGCGCTCGTTTTCGCTGTAAATGAAGAACTGGACAACAATATAATGCTAGCCTGCCTTGCGTTTGCAGGTATCATCACCGCAATGATCGCAGTCTTCGTGGTGCTGTATTCAAGGCTTTATCTAAGACTGGAAAACATGATGGCAGCCGCCCAGCAAAGCTTTATTCTTTTCAGACCGAAAAGACACGGCTATATTGTTTACGGCGCTAATGCGCTTGTTGAAAAGCTTTCTGCCATACTTCCGCAGAGAGCCGAGATAACAGCTGCCGAGTTCAGCGAGTTTTTCAGTAAACTTACCGATGACAGCGACGAGCAGACGGGAGAGCTTTTTTACAGGTTCACGCCCGAGGACGGCGGCGATATATGGGTAAGGGTAAAGCGCGTGCCGTATGCAAGAAAAACCGCAACGCTTATAATAGACGTTACGGATCTTTATCTGCAAAAGATATACCTTATACAAAGCGACTATTACGACTCTGCCAGCAGACTTTTGAGCCGCGAGGCAGTGCTGAAACATATTCAGAGATTTATTGACAACGGCTGTAAAGAGGGCTATTATGCCATAGTTTCCATAAACGGCTTTGAAAGGGCCGCAGGGAACGAAGATACCAATGGTATAATAAACACTATAGGAAACAAATTCAAGGATATTGAAAGCAAGCGTATCATTACGGGCAAAAATTCTCACAACAGCTTTCTCGTATTTTTTGCAGGGCAGTTTCCCGATATAAAGGAAAGGCTCGACCGCCTTGTAAAAGAGGCAAACGACACCATTGCCGAGTATAAAGCAGCCAACAGGCTTTCTGTAGTATGCGGTTGGTGCAGCTTTCCGGAGGGTGCCGATAACCTTGACGACCTTGTGGCAAGAACGGATTTTGCGCTGTATCAGGCGCTTGGTTCAAATTCGCGCGAGCCTGTGATGTTCTCACCGCAAAGGTATTCAGACTTGCAGGAAGAATTCAGAAAAGCAAAAGCTGTTCATGATGTTATCGAAAATAACAGCGTCAACTACTATTTCCAGCCTATCGTAAGTGCGCGTACAGGTAAAATATTCGCCTATGAGGCGCTTATGCGCCCCGTGAGCGATATGCAGCTCACACCGCTCGATATTTTAAGCGTTGCAGCAAAGGATAACTGCCTTGTAAGCGTTGAGAGAATGACGCTGTTCAATGTTATGCGCGCTATCTCGGAGAACGAGAGCAAGCTTGCAGGCAAAAAGGTGTTTATAAATACCATACCGAATATGCTGTTGCCCGAAAATGAATTTGAAAAGCTTTACGAAGAGTATAACAAGCTGTTTGAAAATACCGTTATAGAAGTTACAGAAGATGCAAACTTTGACGATAAGCTGTTTGAGGAGTTTAAAAGAAGATGCGAAAAACTTGGCAGCAGTATAGCGCTTGACGACTTCGGTACGGGATA
>CANRDG010000096.1 GCA_947629275.1 uncultured Clostridia bacterium
CTCATTTATGATAACATATATTTACCTGTTAGCATGAAAATTTGACCTGTTAGTTAAAAGCTATTTACTTTTTTGAAAGCTTGATGTATATTATTATCAGAGCGAGGGAGTGGACGCCGTGAAAGTAACGATACAGCTTGATGACAGCTTAGAAGAAAACGAAGTCATAATACGCTGCCGCGAGCTTGATGAGAGCGTTACTGCTCTGCAAAAGAAAATATCGGAGCATGACGGCAAACTTCGGCTGTTGTTTTTCAAAGACAACACGGAGTTTTTCATAGGTCTTGAACAGGTGCTTTTCTTTGAGACGAGCGGCTCGGTCATTGACGCGCACACGGCTGACGATATTTTTCAGATAAAGCTGCGGCTTTACGAGCTGGAAGACGTTTTGCCGCACAACTTTATAAGGGTATCGAAGTCCACTATAATAAACACCTCGAAGATATACTCGATAGAGAAAAACATAACCTCGTCGAGTTTGGTAAGGTTTGATGGCTCACACAAGCAGGTATACGTTTCGCGAAGCTACTACAAGGCATTCAAGCAGCGGCTGGACGAGAATTTTCAGAAAGGCAGGTAAATTTTTATGAAAGCAAAAAAATACTACTGGGGCGCAATGTTTCTGGCGGCAGGCTTGCTTATGATACTTTATTACACGGGTGTGATAGAGGGCATAAGCATATTCAGCGCGGTATTCTCTGTGCTGCTGATACCTATTATAATAAGCAGCGCGATAAAGCGAAACTTTGCAGGAATTATGTTCCCGCTGGCGATAATAGTGATACTGTTTGATGACGTGCTGGGTCTTGAAAAATTTACGCCGTGGCCTGCGCTTTTCACCGCGTTGTTCTTGTCGATAGGCTTTACGATACTGTTCCCGAAGAAGGGTTCATGGTACAACAGCAAAACCAAAAACAGCGCACACTTTGGCGGCGTGGGCGGCTTTGACAGCACAAACGAGGACGAATCTGTCATCAACATAAATACTCGCTGCAACGGCATTACGCGCTACATTCGTTCAAAAAATCTGAAAGAGGTAAACATAAACGTTTCATGCGCTGGCGCTAAGATATACTTTGACAACGCCGATATGGCAGGCAACGAGGCGGTAGTGAACATAAACAGCACAGCGGCAGGCATAACGCTGTATGTACCCTGCCACTGGCACATCAAAAAAGAGCTTCACACCGTTTTTAGAGAATATACCGAGAGCGGCAAGCCCGAAAGCGATGTCACAACAAAAACTTTGGTGCTGGCAGGAAGCTGCGGCGCATCAGGCATAAATGTTGTTCGCATTTAAGGCACTTGATATAGACACACTCCACAGAAAAACACACTTCACAAAATATAGTGAAGTGTGTTTTCTTTTACCAGTTTATCATATTATCCGTACATTTTTTCCAAGGTCTTGTCGCACCATTTTATCATGCTGTCGATATGCTTGCTTCGTTTTTCCAGAAAATCTGCCACGCACTGATAGCTTGCATAGCCGCCGTACAGGGCGTCGTTTGCGCTGCCCGTGCCTTTATATCTTTCAAAGAACTGTTCAAACAGCGGCGAATAGCAATCTTTCAGCCAGTCAAGCTGACCCTTTGCCCTGTCGTAGCCGTATGCGCCGTCGCTTAAACCGCGCAGGGTATTATAAAACTCATTTCGCCAACCCTCGTTTGTCATAAGGTACGCAAAACACAGCACAGCAGGATTGTTTGTTCCCATGTCAAGCAGACCGTAGGTCTTGTAGTTGTCGTCTTTTATAGTGTTGGTGCGCGCATCGCCCGATCCGCTCACGCCGCCGAACTCCATATCATAAAACGCAAATCTCCATCTGCCGTCGCCATACTCGCTGCCGTCGTCAGACACGGTGCGCCACATCGACCAGTTTTTGCCCGGCCAGTCCCACTTGTTGTTTATCCATATCTCCGCCGCAAAATAATCCATGACGGAATCAACATCTACAAGCTGCGAAAAATCGTAAAATGCCTTGTCGTCTGCGATATCTTTATGCGACTTGAAAAAGCTGTCAAGCTCTTCAAAATAATAGCTTTCGTCGGTAACGCCCTTGGGCAGCTCGCCAAGGTCAAGCTTATAGCCGCTGCTGTACTTTTCAGCATCACCTTTATAGAGCACCACGTCGTCTTTGTTCACGCCGTGGTGGTCTTCAAAATAGTCTTCCTTGTAATCTTCTTCAAGAACGTAAAGACCCCAATATTCGCCGTTTAAGTATACAACGCACGGACGCGAGGCTTTCATGTCGCAGGCAAGATCACTAGACAGCGACTGCCAGTATGTATCGTTGAATTTTGCTGCAAAAGCGCAGTTGCCGCCTGCACGAAGCGTAAGCGTTTTGAACTTATCGAGCGTTTCGCCGCTGTCGTCTTTAAGGCCCTTGAACACCTCGTAATTGAAGTTGTTGTCGCCGTATTCTTTTCTTGCATACAGCCTAAGACCCTTTTGCAGGTCGCTGCGTGAATAATTACCCTGCACGCGCACGCCGCAGTTTTGCGACAAAACACACTGAGTATTAGCGCCGTCGGTTTCAAAAAAGTTAATGACAACCGGTCTTTCCCACTCTCTGCCGCGCTGTTTGTAGTTTGCATCAAGGCTTCGCGCATCTTCTCCCGAAGAAGGCTTGTTTGTTTTCAAAAACTCTGCCAGCGCGCTGTCAAAAATATCGCCCTTGACGTATATGCCCTTCGCGCTGTCAAAAAAGTCATCAAAATTCGCACTAATTGATATTACAGCCAAAGTATTGCCAGCCGCGTGGCTGCTCTCCCCCACGCCTTTTATATGCTCGTACATACTGCCGACGAAGTACGTTTCCGTCTGCGTTTGAGAGAAAGTGCCGTCGGCGTTTTTAACTGCCGCTCTTACAACAGTGCATTTGTCAACGGCATCGTCAGTCGGCGCTGAAACGGTGCTTTCAAAGCCGTCGCGCGCGGAGTTGACATTATTATGAGCGGCATCTATAAGCAGAGGATCTACCGCAGAGACGACGTTTTTGTCATTTTTGCGGTCTGTTATTTTTATTGGCGATGTGTACCTTACGGCTGTGTCGCTGTCTGCAGGGTCGCTGCCGTCGATGGTGTAATAGATCTCGCCACCGCCCGAAAGGGTAAGCTCAAATTCATTTTCGTAAACGCCGCTTACCGCCGAGAATATACCGCTCTGCTCCGGTTTTGTGTATACCTCACTTTGCTGCGAATATTCGCCGCTTTCGATATGCGACAGATCTGTAAGCGTAATAGGTTCTCGCTTATAGCCTGTAGGCTGTTCGTCGGGCATACTTTCATTATTTTCATTGCTTTCATTTGCAGGCAAAGTTGTAACTTCCGCCGTGCTTTCCGCTTTTGAAGAACTATCGCTGTTTGAACAGGCGGCAACGCTTAATGACATTACAAAAGCAAGCAGCGCCGCTAAAACTTTTTTACCCATAGTTCTCCCCTCTCTAGTTTTGGTGCTTTACAACGCCGTACTCATCGTCCAGCGAAAAATACGGGCAGTCGTAATTCGGCGTGCTTAAATATCTGTACATTTCGTCCTCGTCCAAATCCACCATGCAGACATAGCAGTCGCTGCCCTCATCGTAGACATAATTTGAACAATACTCGCAGCGGCTCATTTGCTATCACCCTGCTTTTTCTTGTTTCTGTATTCAAGATAGCTCTCCAGAATTATTGTTGCCGCGACGGTATCCACCACCGCTTTGCGCTTTTTGCCGCGTACATTCGTGGCGTTTAAGTATCCGTGCGCTTCTACTGTCGTGGAACGCTCGTCCCACATTCTGACAGACAATTCCGTCACAGACTCCACCAAAGCTGCGAATGCTTTGCACTTTTCGGCTCGCGGACCTACAGTACCGTTCATATTGACGGGGTAGCCTATAACTATCTCGCCGACCTCGTATTCGTTTGCAAGATGGGCAATTTTCATCGCAAGTATCGCAGGGTCTTTCTCCTCGACCGTGCCGACGGGAGAAGCCAGAAATTCTGTTCTGTCACAGACTGCTATACCTGTTCGCGCATCGCCGTAATCAACAGCCATTATCTTCATAATATATACTAACGCTCCTTTACCACGGTTTTACAGCGCCGACTATTTCGGATATGCTTTTAACGCCGTTTTCATCGCACCATTTGTCCATGCCGTCTATTATCTTAAGCGGCGCAAACGGGTCTGCGAAGATTGCTGCGCCTACCTGAACTGCCGCCGCACCTGCCATCATCATTTCTATTGCATCTTCGGGTGTTGCTATGCCGCCCATGCCTATAATGGGTATTTTTACTGAGTTATACACCTGCCACACCATTCTGACTGCTATAGGGAACACCGCGGGACCTGACAGACCGCCGACGTTGTTTTTAAGTATGGGTCTGCGATTTCTTATGTCTATACGCATACCCAAAACTGTATTTATCAGCGAAAGAGCGTCCGCACCTGCTGCTTCAACAGCTTTTGCTATTTCTGCAATATCTGTAACGTTGGGCGACAGCTTTACCATAAGCGGTTTGTCAGTGGCTTTTTTGACCTCTGCGGTTATCTGCGCCGCTGTATCGCAGCAAGTGCCGAATGCCGCGCCGCCGTGCTTAACGTTGGGGCATGAAATATTCAGCTCTATCATATCAACGGCAGTGCCATTGAGCATACCGGCAAGTTTTGCGCAGTCTTCAATGGTCGCACCTGCGATATTTGCAATTATTCGGGTGTTTTTAGTTGCAAGGTTGGGCAGCTCATAGTTTATGAACTTATCCGCGCCGCCGTTTTGCAGACCTACAGAATTGAGCATACCCGACGGTGTTTCAGCGACTCTCGGCGCAGGGTTGCCCTCACGTCTTTCTAAGGTCGTGCCTTTTACCGAAATTCCGCCGAGCTTTGAAAGCGGATAAAACTGCTCATACTCTCTGCCGTAGCCGAAAGTACCGCTTGCAGGTATTACGGGGTTTTTGAACTGCACCCCTGCCACAGTTACTTTCAGATCACTCACTGAAAACCACCTCCTTGCTGTCAAACACAGGACCGTCTTTGCAAACGTGCGAATGTATCTGCTTGCCGTCCTTCACGGTAAGGCAGGCGCACACAAGGCACGCGCCCACGCCGCACGCCATTCGCTGCTCCAACGATACCTGACATTCTATGCCGTTCTCTTCGGCTATCTTCGCGACCGCTTTCAGCATAGGCATAGGGCCGCAGGCGTAAATTATATCAGGCTTTTCGTTTTCGATCTCCTGTTTCAGAGCATCTGTAACAAAGCCTTTTATGCCTGCCGAACCGTCGTCGGTACAAAGCACCGTCTTGCAGCCTGCTTTTTCAAAGTCCTCCTGCAAAATGGCAGCCGCTGCGTTCCTAAAGCCGCATATAGAAGTGGCGTTTTTGCCGTAAAGCTGCGCAATTCCGAGCATTGGCGGTACACCTATACCGCCGCCAACGCAGACCGCTTTGCCGCCGTCCGCATACTTAAAACCGTTGCCGAGCGGCGCGATAATGTCGATAAGATCGCCCACATTCAACTGCGACAGCTTTTCTGTGCCGCCTCCCCTTACCTCAAAAACAAAGCGTATTGTGCCGCGTTCATTATTTATCTCGCATATAGAGATAGGTCTGCGCAAAAAGAAGCCATCTGCGGCTATCTGCGCGAACTGCCCTGCCTGCGCTTCGGCGGCTATGTCGGGGCAAAGGACTTCAATATCGAAAATGCCCTTTGCAAGCGCCTTTTTGCCTACTATCTGATATTTACCCTGTCTGTACATTTTATCATTCCTTTTTATAACAAAGGGCGAGACAACGCCCCGCCCGTGATGAACGTTTATTCAAGAGATATTTTCGGCAGATACGAAACTATATCCTCTTTCATTCTTATTACTTCTCTGCGCGCGGCTTTTGCATAGTCATGCTCGTCGCACTGCTCTTCTTTCTTATACGCGAGCATTACCGCTCTTGAAGAGTTTACTATTGCGCCAAGTCCGTTTTCGTCAAAAGCTTTCGCAACTCCCTGTGCGCCGCCTCCCTGTGCGCCGTATCCGGGTACTAAGAAAAACGTATTCGGCAAAGCTTTTCTCATCTGCTCGAGCTGCTCGGGATATGTAGCGCCAACGACTGCGCCGACGGACGAATAGCCAAGCTTGCCCATTGCTTCTGCGCCCCATTTTTCGCACATCGCTCCCATAGCGGCATAAACGCTCTCGCCGCTGTCAAGCAGTCTGTCCTGCAATTCGCCGCTAGAGGGATTGGAAGTTTTTACAAGCACGAAAATACCCTTGTCATTCTCGCGGCAGACTTCCAAAAGCGGTGAAATGCCGTCAGTACCAAGGTAGCCATTGACCGTGAGCGCGTCCGCGCCGAAAGCCTGTAGCATATCGCCCTCGATATCTGTAAAGCCCAGGTGCGCCGCCGTATAAGCCGTCATAGTCGCGCCGATATCGTTTCGCTTGCCGTCGGTTATTACATACATACCCTTTTCTTTGGCGTATGCTATTGTTTTGGCAAGGCACTTAACGCCCTCCCAGCCGTACATTTCATAGTAGGCTGCCTGCGGCTTTATGGCAGGAACGATGTCGTATATCTCGTCTATTATACCCTTGTTATAGGCAAGGATAGCTTTAGCCGCGCCCTTGAAGCTCTTGCCGTATTTTGCAATTGCTTTTTTGCGGATATATTCGGGAACGTACTCCAACTTGGGATCAAGACCTACGACCGTGGGGTTTTGCATTTTAACTATCTTTTCGATAAGTCTGTCAAATGACATGGTGTTTTCTCCTTTTCAAATAATACGTTATCTTTCAAAAACTATATTGCCGTCTGTAATTGTTACCTTGGCTCCGCCCTTGAAATGCTCGCCCTTAAAGACCGAGTTTTTCGACTTTGAATGAAGCTTTTCGGGTTCTACCGTCCACTCCTC
>CANRDG010000097.1 GCA_947629275.1 uncultured Clostridia bacterium
GCTCCGCCGTTCAAAGAATGTGAATTTGATATAATCTACGGCAAGGGTATCTCCCGTGACGGCGAGTTGCTCGATCTAGCCGTGGAGCTTGGAATAGTAAAGAAAGGCGGCGCATGGTTCAGCTATAACGACATGAAACTCGGTCAGGGCAGAGATAATTCAAAAGACTATCTGCTTGCAAACCCCGAGCTTTTCAAAGAGATAGAAAAGCAGGTGCGTGAGCGCAGCGGCGAGCTTGTTATGAATACCAAAAAGAGCGCGAAAGACTCCGCTATTGCAGCGGCAGCAAAGGCTTCTGCCAACGGCTCGGCGGCAGCGGCAGGCGATGAAAACAGCGTTATCGTTAATGCTGACGACGATTTTGAAGAGTTTGCCCCCGTTGATGTTGACGAATGATGAACATAACCAAAATAGAGAAGTACAAGGGCAACACCTATGAGATAGAGTTTGACGACGGCGAGAAAGAGTATCTGAATATTGACATAATTTCAGACTATCATCTCAAAGCGCCTATGTCTCTGCCCGAGAGCGCGTGGGAGCAGGTATCGTATGCCAACAAGCTGAGAACCGCCAAAGAGCGCGCCCTCTATCTTCTCGATTATAAAGATTATTCATATACCGAGCTTTTCAAAAAGCTGGAGCAGAATTACCCCACGCAGGTGTGCTTTGATACAATGGCAAGGCTCGTTGAGATAGGCGTTATAAACGATAAGCGTTATGCGGTGAATATGGCGCGCCGTCTGGTCGAAGTCAAGGGCTTTGGCTATTACAGATGTGTACGCGAAATGCGGCTTAAAGGTCTCGACAATGAGTTTATAGAAGAAGCTCTTGCCCCTTACAGTGAAACAACGGTTGAGCGTTTGAAAGAGCTTGTCGAAGAAAAATATGCTCATAAAATACGCGATAAAAAGTCTTTGGATAAGGTGAAAAACGCCCTTGTAAGGCTCGGTTATTCGTTTTCGCAGGTAAAAGAAGCACTTGAAGACTATACGTTTGAAGATGACGACGATCAATATACTTGACATTTGGGAAAAAATATGTATAATATAGTATATCATTTAAAGTATTGAAAAGGAGCGCTTGCCATGGCAGTAAGAGTGGGTATGGTGTCGCTGGGCTGCCCTAAAAACCTAATTGACGCCGAAACCATGTTGTATGACCTGAGAGAAGCAGGGTATGAGATAGTGCCCGACGCCGCCCTTGCGGACATAGTAATTGTAAATACCTGTGGATTTATCGAGTCTGCCAAGCAGGAAGCGATAGATACCATTTTAGAGTTCTGCACTCTTAAAGATGAAGGCAGAATTAAGGCGGTGGCAGTAACGGGCTGCCTTGCCGAGCGCTATAAAGAAGAAATTTTAAGCGAGATACCCGAAGTAAACGCCGTTGTAGGCATAGGCAAAAACAGCAATATTTGTGAGATAGTAAAGCGCCTCTCTCAGGGCGATAGCGGCATTATGACCTTTGACGATAAAGATAAGCTGTGTATCGAGGGCAGAAGAATAGTTTCTACCGACCATTATGCCTATCTTAAAATTGCCGAGGGCTGCAGCAACTGCTGTACATACTGCGCTATACCGTCAATACGCGGCAAGCTTCGCAGCAGAAGCATTGAAAGTATAGTCGATGAGGCAAAATGGCTTGCAAAAGCAGGAGTCAGCGAAATAATTTTAGTAGCGCAGGATACCACAAATTACGGCTTTGACCTTTATGGCGAGCCGCGCCTTGCCAAACTTCTGGAAGAACTTTGCAAGATAGACGGCATACGCTGGATAAGAACGCTGTATTGCTACCCCGAAAGAATTACAGATGAGCTTTTGGACGTCATGGCAAGAGAAGATAAAATAGTAAACTATCTTGATATACCCATGCAGCATTGCAACGGCGATATACTTAAAGCCATGAACCGAAAGGGCGACAATCAATCGCTGCGTGCGCTGGTTGAAAAAATACGCGCTAAAATACCTGATATAACGCTGCGTACAACGCTTATTGCAGGCTTTCCCGGTGAAACGCAGGAGCAGTTTGAGGAGCTTTGCCGGTTTGTAAAAGATGTCCGTTTTGATAAGCTCGGCTGCTTTACATACTCCGCAGAGGAGGGAACTGCCGCCGAAAAAATGCCCGACCAGATAGACTTTAAGACCAAAGAGGAACGCTGCGACGAGATTATGAACGAGCAGATGCTTATAAGCTATGAAATGAATGAAAAGAAGATAGGCAATACATACGAGGTCGTCTGCGAAGGGTTTGACAGATATGCCGAGTGCTTTTTTGGCAGAGGAAGGGCAGATTCCCCAGAGATAGACGGCAAGATATTCTTCAGTTCGGCAAGCGGCAAAAAGTACCGCCCCGGCGAGTATGTGAATGTCACTATTGACGATGTGCTTGACTATGACCTTATCGGTACTGTAAACGACTGATATTAAACTGACGAGAGGTGTATTTATGAATACCCCAAATAAACTGACCGTTATGCGTGTGCTGCTCGTGCCGCTGTTTATCGCGCTTATAATGATAGACAGCATACCGCTCAATATCCTGTGGGCAGGGCTTGTTTACGGTCTGGCGGCAATAACCGACCTTATAGACGGCAAAATGGCGCGTAAATACGGGCTTGTCACCAACTTCGGCAAGTTTTTAGACCCCATTGCCGACAAGATACTTGTAATGGCGGTGCTGCTTTGCTTTTCCGCAAAAGGCTGGATAGACATCATCGCCGTGTTCATTATCCTTACAAGAGAGTTTGTCGTCTCGGGTCTGAGGCTTGTCGTTGCAGGCGAGGGGGTCGTAGTTCCCGCAGGCATATGGGGCAAGCTGAAAACAGCATGTACAATGGCGGCTTTCGGCATAATTATGGCAATAGAACTTTTCTTGGTGCGTATAGCAAAAATAGACTTCAACTTCTTCATAATAAATGAAATTCTTATATGGATATGCGCCGTGCTGACAATTATTTCGGGCGCAACGTATGTTTATGCGTATAAAGACCATATAAACCCCAACGATTAAATTTACACTTGCAATTTTTAACGGAATGTGTTATACTGCATATAATAGTTAGTGCAGATCATATGTTTAAATGCTTTCGGTCAGAGTAACAGAAACGCCTTGACAACAGAGAGGACGAAGCGGTGGGAACGTCCGTCGGGCAGCTGTGAAAGTGCGGCTGATATTGCTTTTTTGCAAAGGCACGGTCGGTGAAACAAAGTAACCGTCTGCGTAAGTCCGCGTTAAGGACTAAGAGTATAAAACGGGAGTGGGACCGCAGCTTTAGTTGCCTCCTGGCGCATATGCGTCAGTGGGGCATTTTTTATTGACGGAGGGAAAACATGAAAATAATTGATAAGATACGCGAAGATATACAATCAATACGCGACAGGGACCCTGCCGCAAGAACTACGCTGGAGATAGTGACGACCTATTCGGGTCTGCACGCCGTGTGGATGTACAGAGTAGCACACTTTTTCTATGTCCATAAAATGTATTTTGTAGCAAGGGCAATTTCGCAGATAGCAAGGCTTTTGACGGGTATAGAGATACACCCCGGCGCTAAGATAGGTAAGGGTCTGCTTATAGACCACGGCTCGGGGGTAGTTATAGGAGAGACAGCTGAAATAGGCGATAACTGCCTTTTGTATCAGGGCTGTACCTTGGGAGGTACGGGTAAGGATCACGGCAAACGCCATCCCACGCTCGGCAACAATGTAATGGTCGGCTGCGGCGCAAAGATCTTAGGACCTTTCAAAGTCGGCGATAACGCAAAAATAGCCGCTAATGCAGTCGTTCTGGAGGAAGTTCCGCCCAATTCAACGGCTGTAGGCGCGCCTGCAAAAATAGTAAGACAGGACGGCAAGCGCACGCAGGATCTCGACCAGATACACATTCCAGACCCTGTGGCAATTGAGCTTTTAAAGCTTAATAAGCGTATAAAGGTTCTTGAAGAACAGCTTGAAAATAAGGATAAATAAATATCGAAAGGACAGTATTTATGAACAGTATAATGCTTTATAATTCTGAATCTCATAAGGAAGAAGAATTTGTGCCTCACGAGCAGGGCAAAGTAAATATGTATACCTGCGGTCCTACTGTGTACCACTATGCGCATATAGGCAACCTGCGCAGCTATATAATGGAAGATGTTCTTGAAAAATACCTGCGTTACAGCGGCTATGACGTCAACAGGGTAATGAACATAACAGACGTGGGACACTTGACTTCCGACGGCGATACAGGCGACGATAAGATGCTCAAAGGCGCTAAAAGAGAGCATAAAACGGTAATGGAGATAGCTAAATTTTATACAGACGCTTTCTTTGCCGACTGCAAAAAGCTCAATATCCGCAAGCCCGATACAGTTGTGCCTGCAACATCGTATATCGGCGAATTTATCAAGGTAATAAAAGCGCTGGAGCAAAAGGGCTATGCTTATACCGCAGGCGGCAATGTATATTTTGATACTTCAAAGCTTTCAAAGTATTATGTTTTCGGCGATGTTTCGGAAGAAGACTTAGCCGTTGGCGTGCGCGAGGGCGTGGAAGCCGATGAAAACAAGCGCAATAAAGCAGACTTCGTGCTGTGGTTCACCAAATCTAAGTTTGACGATCAGGAGCTTAAATGGAATTCTCCGTGGGGCGTGGGTTACCCCGGCTGGCATATCGAATGTTCATGTATAAGTATGAAAAATAACGGTGAATACCTCGATATTCACTGCGGCGGCATAGATAATCAGTTTCCTCACCACACAAATGAAATAGCGCAGTCGGAAGCATACCTCGGTCACGACTGGTGCAAATACTGGTTCCATGTACACCACCTTAACACCAAGGGCGGCAAGATGAGCAAATCCAAGGGTGAGTTTCTTACTGTTTCGCTTCTTGAAGAAAAAGGCTACGACCCGCTTGTATACAGGTTTTTCTGCCTGCAATCGCATTACCGCAAGTCGCTCGTTTTCAGCTATGAAAACCTTGACAACGCCAAGGCCGCGTATGACAAACTCGTTTCAAGAGTGTCGCAGCTTATTTCCGAAAATGATACAAAGCCCGTAGATGAAAACGCCTTCGAGGCGCTTAAAAAGCCCTTTACAGACGCCATGAGCGACGATATAAATACTTCAAACGCCATAACCGCGCTTTATGATGTTTTCAAAGCCGATACCAACACCGCTACAAAGCTGGCGGTAATCGAAGACTTTGACAAGGTGCTTTCTATAGGCATTATTGACAGAGCAAACAAGCTTATCGCAGCCAAAGCACAGGAGGATATACCACAAGAGGTAATGGCGCTTGTTGAACAGCGCAAGGCGGCAAGAGCCGCAAAAGATTTCGCACTTGCAGATAAGCTGCGCGAAGAGATCTCTCAAATGGGTTATATCGTTGAGGAGAGCCGACAAGGCACGCGCATTTCAAAAAAGCAGTAATACCGTTATACTGTTGTACGGAAAGTACGGAAAGGAAGTATAAATCATGGCTATGGATCAGCTTCAGAGGCATAGAGTGCAAAGAAATGCAAAGACCGTTTTTAGAGTTTCCATGACAATGGTGGTATTGATCGTGATAATGATGCTGTCATATTCCTGTATCAACACTGACAATCAGCTTCTTAAAGAGGCGAAAGAGATAGATTTTATTCAGTATACCGTTCCCGAGGACAGTGCAAAGGTAGTCGTTTTTGAAACCACTTTCGGAACGATAAAGGCTGTTTTGTTTGAGGATAAAGCGCCGAACTTCTGCAAGTATTTTGAAAAGCTCGTAAACGATGGTTACTACAACGACACTTATTTTTTCAATATTGAAGATGAGCAGAACGCCTATGCATTCGGCGGTGCAAAAGCTGCTGACGGCGCAGATACCGACGATACCGATAAAGAAATGTTAGAGCCTGAAAAGACATATGATCTTTGGCCTTTCAGAGGAGCGCTGTGTACCTATGGCAGAGAAAAGGGCGTTTTCAACAAGCGTAATACAACCGGCAGCAGGTTGCTCTTTGTAAATTCGATAGATTTTACCGACGATGTTGTTAGTGAACTGAAAGATCTTGATGCCGATGAAGATCTTGTAGATTATTTCATAGATAGGGGAGGCGTGCCGAATTTTGCACAGCAGTTCACTATATTCGCACAGGTCTATGAGGGAATTGACGTAATTGAAAAAATAGCTTCAGCAGAAGTTGACGAGAACAATAAGCCCACTTCTGAGATAAAGATAATTTCCGCAAAAATGTCTACCTACGGCGAAAATAAGGCAGAAAACGAGCAGGAGGCATTTCCCGAAAGCTTTAAGCAAGAGGATACGGATCCGCAAAGTTCGCAAGCCGAATGACAGCTTTCGGGGTATAAAATGTTTAAAAAATTGCTTGACAATCGCTTTTAACTGTGGTATAATCAAATATGTTCTGATGAAAACGAACATGGGGTTATAGCTCAGTTGGTAGAGCGGTTGCTTCGCATGTAACAGGTCAGGGGTTCGATTCCCCTTAGCTCCACCACACATTTGCAGACTGCTTAAGCAGTCTGCAAAGTGCACAAGAATTACTTTGCCGACAATGGGTCGGCAATTTTGCTTTCTGAAAGTCTGAAGCCTTTCAGAAAACAAAACCGTAATTCTTGCCGCTTTCCCAACAAGGCGTGGCTTTTGCGTTACCCATACGTTTTTTTCTTGCCACTTGCCTCTTTGTAAAACGCACAAAGAAATGTTTCGCGCTAAATTTGCAAACCGTTTCTAACATCTTACCTCTAACATCTAACATCTAACATCTAAAAGCATATTACCCTGCCTGTCAGCATATTCTTGAATAGAATATGTCAGGGAGGGCGTTTCCATGTGTAAACAAAACGAAGAAAACGACATTACTGCGCG
>CANRDG010000098.1 GCA_947629275.1 uncultured Clostridia bacterium
TGCAATATAGCTTTTTCCACCGAGATGACTATATCCCCAAGCAAAATAGCGTTGCTTGAATTATCAACGTCAAAACCGTTTTCATCACCCAGCGGAAAAGACAGAACATCGGTCGGTCTGTCAACATTTCTGTACTCTTTATTCAGCGCGTGTATTTCTTCATTGTCTACAAACGTAACGCTTACCTGCGCATTGTCGTCTATATCTTCAAAAGTAAGCGTCTGCTCACAGCAGCGTTTTATCAGCGCGCGAAGCTGCGGCGTTATCTTATATAACTTTTGTGAATTTGAAAACAACACTTTTGTTTTTCCCATATTCCTGCACCTATTGATTATAATACTTGTCGTAAGCTTTAATTATATCCTGAACCAGCTTGTGTCTTACAACGTCTTTTTCCGTAAACCTGTTTATAGATATACCCTCAACATTTTTCAAAACCTTTACAGCTTCCACCAGTCCCGACTTTCTCTTGTCAGGCAGGTCTATCTGCGTAATATCGCCTGTTATTACTATCTTGCTGTTAAAGCCAAGACGAGTCAGGAACATTTTCATCTGTTCGGGCGTGGTGTTCTGCGCCTCGTCAAGGATTATAAAGCTGTCATCAAGCGTTCTGCCGCGCATATAGGCAAGCGGCGCAACTTCAATGCACCCTCTATCCTGTTGGCGTGCAAACGCCTCAGGACCGAGCATATCAAAAAGAGCATCATACAACGGTCTTAAATATGGGTCAACCTTGTTTTGCAGATCTCCGGGCAAAAAGCCCAGCTTCTCCCCTGCCTCGACCGCGGGTCTTGTAAGGATTATCTTGTTTACCTCATGCGCCCTAAATGCCTTTACAGCCATTGCCACTGCAAGATACGTCTTGCCCGTGCCGGCAGGACCTATGCCTATAACGATAGTATTTTCTTTAATGCTGCTGATGTACCTTTTCTGCCCGAGGGTTTTCGGCTTTACTATCTTTCCGCCCATGGTGATGCAAATGCCATCGTCACTAAGCTTTTTCAGCTCGTCCTGCGTGCCGTCGTCCACCATGGAAAGCACATATCTTATAGTCTGCTCATTTATCTGTTCGCCCTTGCCTGCAAGAAAAATGAGCGTTTCTATAGCCTGCGCAGCCTTGAAAGTATCGTCTTCTTCGCCTGTGATCTTAATATCTCCGTCGCGGTTCACTATCGAAACATTGTATTGCTTTTGTAACAACCTGATGTTTTCGTCAAAGCTGCCGTACAGGCTAAGTACCAGTTCGGAGCGCTCAACATTTATTATTCTTTCCGCCATATCTGTTATCACCGTAAAATTTTACAAAATATCCGGGCAGTACTGCTTGTACCTGTCCAATATACATTATAACACAACTTTGCGGAAATTAAAAGTACCTTTTTAAGATTTTTTAGGCAATATTATCTGAGTTTCGCCTATTTCACCCTCTGCAACATATGTTACCACTGCTCTTATGCCTGTATCGGTCTTTTCATATTTAACGTCTTTGTCTATTATCTCGCAGTCTGAAAGAAAATTGCTCTCATAATCTTCAATGTCTTTTTTTATCGCATTTCTTGTTTCTTCCTCATTGCGCACTGTTTCTTTGTATTCATAACTGTCATATGTCTTGTAAGTTATTCCAACAGGCAGCTGAACGCCTAGAAAATTCCAGTATCTTATGTCCTCGTGCTCGATAAACTTACCCGTGGGCGGCTTTTTGAAGAAATTTATATCAGTATCAAAAAATCTAAAAAACTTCATTTCTTCAGCGCCTTCATTTATTTCCTTGGAAATAGTCTCATACGGCTCAAAAAATGTCTGCGTGTCGGTAAATCTGCCCGTTATGCTTGCTTGCGAGTAACGATAACGCAGCTGCCCGAAGCGGTCAATATACTCCCCTGCTATAAGTATCTGCCCTTTTGCCACACCATCGCCAAGCATAAAATCTATACTTCCGCAAAAAATCTGAAAATCGGTAATTACTGCATCTCTTTTCGCAACAATATTTGCAGGATAGCGGTTTTCTGTAATATCGGGTTTCGGCGTTGCTTGACTGATATTTATAACTAGTTCGCTGCCGTTTACACGAATACCTGCCCATGCAATGTCGTCTGTCTTGTCTGTCAGGGCGGTTTCAAGGCTGTGAAGATCTATCTGCGAAAAATGCGTACCGACGTCAATATCAAAGTCTTCAAGAACAGCATTTACCTCTTGCCGCGTTTTGTAGTCAGCGCCGATTATCCGTATGTGCAGCACAATATTTGAAAGGTAAAACATCACCGCAAGAGAAAAAATAACACCCGCAAGCAGCCCATAGTGCTTGTAATATCGCTTGCCTTTCACCACCAAACCGTTCTCGCTTAAAATCTCAAGCTGCAAATTGTATTTATCGCACAGTTTCGTTAGCTTTTTAAGCTTGCCCAGCTCTATGTCACCTGTGATACTGTCTCCAGCATCAGTCATTTCAATGATGCTTATGTTGCTCCGAAGCAGCTCATTTAAAAGTTGATACCGCCTGTCGCCAACTATCTTTATATGCGCTATACCAATTTTTTCAGTTATCATACTCTGCTGCTCTTTCTCGTAACATTTACGCTGTTTATTCTGCCCTCTACCAGCATAGATGTATTTGTATAGTTCGTCACTTTAAGTTCGCTGCCCCAAATCTCAACGTCGTTTTCTTTTGTAGATACCCTGACCATTATTTCATTACATTCGTTAATAGATCTGCAATTTTCAACCAAAACACTGCTGTCGTCTATAATGCTTATGTACGAATTAAGACACAGCATTTCTTTAAAAACGGTTTTCTTTTTTGTGCCTTTCATAAAAACGCCCCTTTTATATTTTGTCTTACCAATACTAATTATATTGTTTTTTTCTTTGTCATATACATATGGGTAGATACAAACTTTGGGGGTAGTCTTATGAAAAAGCTTTTTGGGGCGCTTGCGGCAATAACTGCTGTTGTATTTATTATTGCATATATTTCAGATATTACAGCTGCCGTATTGACTGCCATTGAAAGATGTTTAAACGTTATAATTCCGTCGCTTTTTATAATGATGGTGCTTTCGCGTTATATCGTTTCCAAAAGGCTTTTTGAGCCGCTTGAAAAGCTTATGTATCTGCCGTCAAAACTGCTGGGCTTCTCGCCAAGGCTTATGACAGTCTTCATTTTAAGCAACATAGGCGGCTACCCTATCGGTGCATCTATGCTTTCACAAATGAAAGCCAGCGGCGAAATAACTTCAAAACAAGCCGAAGTATGCGCATCTTACTGCTTTTGCTCAGGACCTGCTTTCCTTGTAGGCGCGGTGGGTCTGTGTGTTTATGGCAGCAAAAGTATTGGATATATGATGTTTCTTTCATGCGTGCTTGCAAATCTGGCGGCGTGCATAATATATAACAGGGTGTTCGGCATAAGCAGAGCGGCGTTGCAAGGCAGCAAAAGTACACAGAACACTTATACAATTACAGATGCAATATCAGACAGCGGAAAAGCGATGTTTTCAATGTGCGCCGTGATAGTTTCATTCAGCGCTGTAACTGTCGTTTTGCAAAAAGCCTGCACCGCATTTGGCATTGACTCAACGCTTTTAACGCCTATCTTTGAAATTACAAATGTGACTGCATTTTCAGGGGCAAAACTTTCGCTTCTCCCCTACTCTGCCGTGCTGGTATCGTTCGGGGGCTTGTGCGTGTGGCTGCAAAATGCCTCGCTTATTAAAAAAAGTTTTTCAATACTAAAAACTCTTTTGCTCAGAATACCCATTTCTGTTCTCAGCGGCATAATTTTTAAGGGCATTTATAGCACTTTTTCAGACCGATATATGGCTTCAGGTGCAGAACTTGGCGGACTAGTTGTCAATATAGACAATTTTGCGCCGTCAATTTGTCTAATAATAATGATATTTATGATACTTAATAAAAAAAGACTAGCATTTCAGTAAAAAGTGTGGTATAATTATTACGTAGAATGAATTCTAATATGAAAGGGTGTCAGTTATGGCAAAGAAAACATACTTTGGAAACAATATTCAGCCGTCATGCTCTTACTGCGTTTATGGCAACAGAGCTAAAGAGGGTAACAAAGTCCTCTGCGAGAAACAAGGTCTGGTTGCAGGAGATTACAGCTGTAAGAAATGGGAGTACGATCCTATAAAGCGCGTTCCTAAGAAACAGCTCACCATTCCTAATCAGGAAGACGATATAATCTGATCATCTGCAAAAAATATCCCATTTGCCACTAGCGACAAATGGGATTTTCTTTAATTGAATTTTTTGCAGTTATTTTACTGCTTGTAAGCTATGTCTATCGAAAGGCAGCCGCTGCCGTCGAGAGATTCGCTTAATTTGTCAGGCTGATGTGTGCCTGCATACAAGGTGAACTGCTCGGAGCGCACCTTTCTCACGCCCTGCTCGTCAACAGAAGTAAAGGCCTTTGGCGGAACAGGGATAGAAACTATCTTAGACTCCCCCGCTTTCAGTGATACACGCTTGAAGCCGCAAAGGCTGTGGCGCGGCACTGCACATTCGCAGCTGTCTTTTATGTATATCTGAATAACATCTTCGGTATCGTATTCGCCCTCGTTTGAGACCTTGACAAGCGCGTTTCCGTCCGTATATTTAAGTTCTGAACAGATAATGCGAGAGTAATTAAGACCATATCCGAACGGGTAAAGTATGTTGTCTGAAGTATAGCGATATGTTCTGTTTTTCATAGAATAATCGGTGAAATCGGGAAGGTCATCGGCGGTCTTGTAGAATGTCACAGGCAGCTTTCCCGACGGAGATATTTTGCCGAGAAGTATCTTTGCAAGTGCAATTCCGCCCTCAGAGCCGGGATACCATGCGTGCAGCAGAGCATCAACGTCCTGCTCGATGTTCAGCGCGCTTCCTGCCGCACAAACAACTATTACAGGCTTGCCGACCTTTTTCACTTCTTCAAGAAGCATGCGCTGACTTTCAGGCAGCCGCAGGTCGTTTTTGTCGCCCGAAGAAAACTCGTTGCCTGTGTCGCCCTCTTCGCCCTCGATAGTTGCATCGAGACCGAGGCAAAGAATTGAAACATCACTGTGCTTTGCGGCTGCAACCGCTTCGGCTATCCTGTCGTTTTTCTGCGCAAGACCCGAAACTCTGTCTTTGTAAAGGTGGCAGCCCTCAGCGTAGATCACTCTACCGTCAAAATTGTCCTGCAATCCAAGAAGGAATGTATTATACTTGTCGGCAGTGCCATTATAGTTGCCCTCAAGAGCGGCAAAGCTGTTTGCATTAGGACCTATGACCGCAATCGTTTTTACATTTCTGCCAAGCGGCAGTACACCGTTGTTTTTAAGAAGAACTATTGATTTTTCTGCACATTCCAGCGATACCTCCTTGTGCTCGTTGCAAGCTACAACTTCATAGGGTATATCGTCATATTCCGTACCGCCGTCAAACATACCAAGGCGAATGCGCGTTCTCATAGCGTGAACACAAGCGTTGCTTATGTCTTCTTCCGATATCATGCCGTATTCATATGCGTCAAGCACATTTTCATAAGTGCAGCCGCAGTTTACATCACAGCCCGATTTAAGAGCCAGAGCTACCGATTCTATAGGCGACTTTGTAACTTTATGATGTTCGTGAAAATCTCGTATTGCCCAGCAGTCTGAAACAAAATAGCCGTCAAAGCCCCATTTATCGAGCTTTTCTACAAAAAAACTGTTAGCGCAGGCAGGTTCGCCGTTTACACGGTTGTACGCGCCCATAACGCTTTCAACTTTTGCATCTTTTACAAGAGCTTCAAAAGCCGGCAGATAGGTTTCCTCCATATCCTTAGGCGTTACTACTGCGTCAAACTCGTGTCGCAGGCTTTCTGGACCGCTGTGAACGGCCATATGCTTTGCACAGGCAGCCACTTTAAGAACATTTCCGTTTCCTTGCAGACCGCGAACATATGCTTTGCCGCATTCAGCGGTCAAAAACGGGTCTTCACCGTAAGTTTCGTGTCCCCTGCCCCAGCGCGGATCGCGGAAAATGTTTATATTCGGCGCCCAGATAGTCAGGCCCTTGTAAATATCCCTGTCGCCGTATTTGGTGTATTCGTTGTACTTAGCGCGCGCCTCAGTAGAAGTAATATCTCCTGCTTTTTCAATAAGCTCGGTGTCAAACGTTGCCGCCATACCTATAGCCTGCGGAAACATAGTCGCCACGCCGGAACGCGCCAGACCGTGCAGACCCTCGTTCCACCAGTTATATTCGGGAATGTCAAGTCTTTCTATCGCAGGGGCATCAAATCTCAGCTGTGAAGCCTGCTCTGCGATGTTCATTTCATCAACAAGCGCTTCCGCCCTGTCCTGCGCGGACAAGTTTTTGTTCATATAATCTTTCATATTTAATATCCTTTCAAGCAAATTTATTTTAGCCGTATGCGTTTATTATACCATATTGAAAACTTACTTTCAATAGTTATTAAAAATTTTTTACATATTTTGAGGTGATATTTATGCAGTGGGTGACATTCGATAAAATTGTCAACGATAAGCGTTATGAAAGCACGACTGAAAACTATTATTTTAATAAAAATATTGGAATTAAAATACATGATGATCCCGATGCTCAGGATACAGATATTGTTAAAGACAACACCGCCGAAGCCCTTAAACATTCAAACGTTATAACCGTTTGCGGCAAACAACTTCTGCATTGTCAGTACGGCGGAAGCTTTCCAAAAATGCGCTTTTGCAAGGCTGATATGTCTGATGTGAACTGTGAGATACTGGCTTGCTACAATGCGCT
>CANRDG010000099.1 GCA_947629275.1 uncultured Clostridia bacterium
AGATATTGTCTTTTTTGCCTATGGGTTTGCCTGCGAGCTTGGGCAGTTTTTCGCCGCTGAGGCGCTTGTTATCAACTGCTTTTGCCTGCTCGATAGCTTCGTCGGCGTTCACGGTAAGATACGCTTTTACCTTGCCGTCAACGCTGTTTATCCTGTCTATTATTGCTTGGGTCAGTTCGCAGGAGCTTATCTCTTTGCTTTCAAGTTTTTCAGAAAGCTGCGCTGCTGTCATTTCATAAAGTTCCATACTGCCGCCCCCTATTCTACCGTTTTGGGTACTACAAGGCAGCCTGCCTTGACCTGCGGAGCGTTCTTGAAAAGCTCCTCACGGGTAAATTTGCCTGTTTCCGCCTTGTCCTCGCGCAGCTGCATAACATTGTTTTCGTCAATAGCGAGGTCTTCGCCCAGCTGCGGCAGGGTATTCACCATGTCAACAATGCCTTTCATTTCATTTTCAAACTTTGCAAACTCGTCGTCGCTTATTTTAAGGCGCGACAGCTTTGCGATATGCCTGATGTCGATATCCATAAAACATTCCTCCGTGTTTATTTTGTCATTTCAAGAAATTCTTCTTCGCTTATTATCCTTATGCCGAGCTGCTGTGCTTTTACAAGCTTACTGCCGGCGTCCTCGCCTGCAAGAACATAATCGGTATTTTTAGAGACCGAGCCTGCCGCCTTTCCGCCAAAACTCTCGATTATTTCTTTGGCTTCCTGACGTTTCATAGTCGGCAAAGTGCCGGTAAGCACAAACGTTTTGCCTGCAAATCTGTCATCTATCTTTTTGCCCTCGTAAACTGTATTCAGCCCGAATGACACGAGCCTGTCCACAAGTTCGTTAAAATGCGGCTCTTTGAAAGTATCTACCACCGACTGTGCCATAATTTCGCCGAAGCCGTCTATCTGCGCTATCTCATCGGCGGTGGCATTCCTTATATTTTCAAGGCTGCCGAACTTTTCGCACATCAGTTTTGCAGAAGCTTGTCCTATATTGCGTATGCCAAGACCGTATATAAGCCTGTCAAGCCCGTTGTTTTTGGAAGCCTGTATGGCGTTTACCAGATTTGAAGCAGACTTTTCTTTGAAGTTTTCCAAAGTCAGAAGCTTCTCCTCGGTAAGCTCGTAAAGGTCGGCAACCGATTTTATCAGACCGCTTTTCAGAAGCGCGTCAACTATTGCAGGTCCGAGTCCGTCTATATCCATTGCGTTTTTAGAGGCAAAATGCACTATGCTGCGGTGAAGCTGTGCAGGGCATGAGGGGTCAATGCAGCGAATTGCCGCCTCGCTCTCGCTAACTTCAAGCTTGCTGCCGCACACGGGGCAATATTCGGGGTATTCAAAATGCGCTTGACTGCCTCTCTTTTCGGAAACGCACAACACCTCGGGAATTATATCCCCTGCCTTGCGCACGCGTATTATATCGCCGACCGCGATATTGCGCTCTATTATAAAGTCGCGGTTGTGCAGCGTTGCCCTTGAAACGCTCGTTCCTGCCAGAAAAACAGGCTCAAACACCGCCACAGGCGTTACCGCGCCCGTTCTGCCTACGTTAAGTTCAACATCTAAAAGCTTTGTATCCTTTTCCTCGGGCGGGAATTTATATGCCACAGCCCAACGTGGATATTTTGCAGTAGAGCCGAACACTTCTCGCTGTGCAAGGTCATCAAGCTTTATAACAACGCCGTCTATATCGTAAGGCAGAGAAAATCTCTTCTCTCCTATTTTTTCTATTTTTGCTATGATCTCATCGGCTGTAGAAAACACTTCATACTCGGGTATAGCTTTGAAGCCGAGCTCTTTGAGCATATCGAGCGACTGCTTGTGCGAAGTTATCTCCTCGCCCTCTATCCTCTGAACGTTGAAACAGAATATATCGAGCTTGCGTTTTGCAGTTATTTTGGGGTCTTTCTGCCTAAGCGAACCTGCTGCCGCATTTCGCGGATTTTTGAAAGGCTGTTCGCCGTTAAGTTCTTGCTGCTCTACCGCCTGCTCGAAAGCCTTGCGCGGCATATACACCTCGCCTCTTACTTCTATCTGCTCAACTTCTCTTGAAAGTTTAAGAGGAATAGCGCCTATAGTCCGTATATTTGCGGTAACATCTTCGCCGATATTGCCGTCGCCGCGCGTAGAACCCCTTGTCAGCACGCCGTTTGTATATTCCAGCGAAACCGAAAGGCCGTCTATTTTAGGCTCGACGCAAAACTTGGCATTTGGCAGTTCACCGCGCACCCTGTCAACAAAGGCGCGTACTTCATCATATGAAAAAACGTCCTGCAAACTTTCCATTCGCACGGTATGCTGCACCTTTTCAAAGCCCGAAAGTATCTCTCCGCCTACCCTGAGCGACGGGCTGTCTGCCCTTACAAGCTGCGGAAACTGCGCCTCCAGCTTACGCAGACGGTCGTTCATCATATCGTAATCATAGTCGTCTATCTGAGGCGAATCATACACATAATACAGCCGCGCATGGTAATTAAGAGTATCAACAAGTTCGTCTATTTCTTTCTTAGCCTCGCTTATATCCATAATACACACCCCTTTACAAAGCTTGCACTATCCTTATTAGTATAACACGATTTCTTATAAAATGCAAGGTGTTTATTCGGTAAAATACATCTGCGGAACGTCGCCGACGATGACTTTTTGCACGAGAGGTACGCTGCGGCTCACATTTACCGTGATATTTTGAGAGGGCATGACGGCTGCAAACGTTAGCGAAATTTCTGCCGAGAGTGAAAAACAGGTCTGGTTCACGCCTGCTTCTTCAAAGGTGTGGCGAAGCTCTACCTGCGGACTGCCGACGGCGTAAATATCAACTCTTACATCGGGTCCGCTGCCGCTGAAAAAGCTGATACCCGTAAACGCTCCCAAAGGCACTTTTACATAGCTTTCAAGGTCGCGCTCAATTTTTACATTGAGAGAGGCAACAAGGTTTGCTGTTATTTTGCTGACCTGCGCGCTGTCAACGTAAAATCCTGAATCGCTTTCGCACAGCGTTTTTGAAAAGTCAAACTGCGACAGTACGTCTGCGACCGCGCTGTTGATTATATTCTCGCCTATGAGCGAACAATGGCTTTTGCAGATGATGTCGGCATACTGCTTTATTTTATAGTCTGCAAACAAAAATACAGCCGCTGTTATCACCGCCGCTAAGACAAGTACCCTTCTTAAAATCGCCGTTTTTCTTGTAACATATCTGCGCACGCTATCACCCCGATGTATATTATTCTTACGAACAAAATTAGGTGAAAAGACAAGCAAAAAGCACGCCTGTAAAGACGTGCTGAAATTATTCAATGCTCTCGCTCATGGTCTTTTCATAAAGTGCATCATAATCAAAAGTATAGGTGCGGTAGGCGTTTATCACCACGGTATCGTTATATGTACTGAGGCGAGGATATTTTCGGCTGTAGTTCATATGCACATGACCGTGCACGAAATACTTCGGGCTGTACTTATCTATAAGCTCGCGGAAGACCTCAAAGCCCATATGGCACATATCCTTGCCGTCGTGAAAATCAAACATCGGCGCGTGTGTGACGAGAATATCAAAACCACCGCTGCGCCGAAGCTTAAGCGCCAGTTTGCGGACGCGCTTTTTCATTTCTTTTTCGGTGTACTGATGCTCACCCGGGCTGTAGCGCATAGAGCCGCCGAGCCCCAGTATCCTCAGCCCGTTATGCACATATATCCTGTCCTCTATGCTGTAGCAGCCCTCGGGAGGCACAGTGGCATAGCGTTCATCGTGGTTGCCGTGGACATACAAAAGAGGTGCTTTTGAAAATGTCTCGACAAAAGACAGATAGTGCGGATGCAGGTCGCCGCAGGCTATTATAAGCTCAATACCCTCGAGCTGTTCGGGAGTGTAATGATCCCAGAGATAGTCAGACTCCAGATCCGACATGACCATGATCTTCATAGCTTTCTCCTTAAATTTTAAATATCCTGTTTTTTACTGTATTTTATCTGACTATATTTGCCTGTGAATTAAGTCCGTGCTGTGCCACAAAGCCTCTGTACTGAGGGGCAAGTTCTTCTACGTTGGGTATACGTCCGACAACGTTATCCAAAAGCCAGTCAAGCTGTATTATTTTGTTGGGAGAAAGTTCTTCGTCAGTGCCGACGAGTATTTTGCCGCTCTGCGCTCTCATAACGCCTGTGAACGGCGCAAACTCGCCGTTGGTTATTTTTTCGCGTATCATCTTGACGAGTTTTTTAGTGCCGCTCGGCAGCCTTTCAGAGCAGGCTACATCTATAGTTCCCGATGACATTCCCCAGAAATAGTTGAGCGCCTGCGTTTCGTTTCGGTTGGCGTCGTTTTTCCAAGCGCCTATCATAATGGAATGCACCATTTCTTTATAGAGGATTCCCCAGTTCCACACGGGCGCGGCAAGTCTAAAGGATATGCCTCCGTACAGACCATACAGACCAAAGCCGCTGTCTTCTGAAAGCGGTGCGTTTATATCGCGGTCGGAGATGAGATCTATCTGCTTTGAGCGGAAATACTCGCAGGGGTCGTGGTCGATAAGAGTAGACCAGTCAAGATACACCAAAGCGCGCGGATTTACAAGTTTTACGCCAAGCGCAAAGGCATCTATCGAGGCAGGCGTGCCAAGTATCGGGTAGTCGGCAATGTAGCCGACACGCTCATTTTCAGTCATGGAACCTGCTATTATGCCCGTTATAAATTTTGCTTCGTATATTCGCAGGTAATATGTACGCAGCTGTTTATATGCGGTATTGAGCGAGCAGTTCATTATAATGCTTTCGGGGTGCGCTACCGCCATACGCATACTTACAGCATGATAAGCAGGAGACGTTGTAAAGATGACCTTACAGCCGTCCGCGATAGCTTTCTGAATGGTGCTTTCAGCTTCGGACTCGCTGCACACGAATGCTTTTGTTTCAATCGCGCTGCCGAACACATCTTCAATATATCTTCTGCCTATCTCGTGGTTATAGCTCCACGAGGAATTTTGCGGATCTCTTGGATAAAGAAAAGCTATCTTCAAAACGCTGCTGCCCACAAGCGGTATCATCTTTGTCAGCGCGACTTTCTTGCTGTCGTCTGTAGGGTGGAGTATTCGCAGGCTGGGGTTTTCATCTGCAAGCACGCGAAACTCGTCAAATATGCGGTCCATGTGTCTGTCTATTTCGGCAGAGGAGAGCCCTTTCAGAGTATCAAAGCTGTATATCTCTATAAAATGCAAAAACGCATCGCCCGTTGTAAAGGGCAGCCTTTGCCAGTGCTTCTGAATATAATGCGTTTCAAATGACGAGTAGAGAAAGCGCACGTCTTTTCGCCTGTCTTCAGACCACAGAGGCGCTTTTTCGGTGCCTTCGTCAGCAGGGATAGCTTTCAAAAGCCTTGAATACGAGCCCTGCTGGCTCATAAGTATATCGTATATGCCGGTGACTTTATAAAAATCAAGAAAATCGGCATAGACTTTATATTCCTGCTCCTCGGAGGGCTTGGGGAGGATACGCGTTACTGTGGCATCTATCTTTACCGCGCCGTTGAACTTTGAAACGCTCACGCGCTTGTTGCCCTCGACGACGTAAAACCTGTGCATATACTCAAATGCGATTATTGGGTCGCGAACGCCCGTTTGCTGCACCGAATCGTAAAGCTCCGACCACTTGTTTGCAAACTCCGTTGAATACGCCAGAAGCGGCATAAAATTAGATGCGAACGCAGTTGTTCTCTCGGCTGATGCGGTGCCTGCGATAAGCGAGATAGGTATTTCAAGCTGCCCTAATGGTACTCTGCCGACTTCACCGCCGCCGCGAAGAAGATCTTCAAGCACGGGAAGATACGGATACTGACCTTTTGAAATTGCTGCTCTATATTGTTTTTCGGCTGCTTTCTGAGCCTTTAAATAATCTTGATAAGCCATATGTACACCCTTTCAAATTTCGGCTAAGGGTATTATAACACAAGGCTTTTCAAAAATCAATTAAAAGACAATACAAACGATTTGGCACAAAAGGCTTGTCTTTTGTACATTTTTCCACATATATTGAAAATAGCGGCAAAGTGTAATATAATATTTTGTGACGAGAGATAAGGTTTTTCCGTCTATATATACAGAGGGCGAAAGGAGCTGAAAACATGGAAGACATACAGATAATTGATATGCTGTTTGCACGCGATGAAAACGCCGTTGCGGCTATGAAAGAAAAATACGGCTGTTACTGCGCCAAAATTGCCGTGAACATTCTTGGCAGCGCGGAGGACACCGAAGAGTGTGTAAACGATGCATACGCAAAAATGTGGGCTTCCATACCTCCCGCACGGCCTACAGATCTGAAAACGTTTTTGGGCAGAATAGTTAGAAATCTCGCTTTGGACAGATACGATGCGGCAAGGGCAAAAAAGCGCGGCGGCGGACAGACCGAGGCTGTACTTGAAGAACTGGCGCAGTGTCTGCCCAACGATTGCGACACCGAGCGCGAAGTTGATATGCGGCAATTGCAGTATCTTTTAAATGAATTTCTGGGAAGCCTTAAAAAGCAGGACGCGCAGTTTTTCGTGCTTAGGTACTGGCATCTTTACAGGATAAAGGAGATATCGCAGAGGTATTCGGTGAGCGAGAGCAGGGTGAAGATGTCTCTGCTGAGGAGCAGGGGCAGGCTGAAAGAGTTTTTGGAGAAAGAGG
>CANRDG010000100.1 GCA_947629275.1 uncultured Clostridia bacterium
GCCATTTTTGTCGGTGTCATAGTTTTCGCTTATGTAGCCTCTGAATGCCTCGTCAGGGAAGTTTGTTTCATCTATAGCTATATCGTCGGCAGCATATGCATTGAACGACATACACGTCGCGGTAAAAATTGCCGCGCCTAGTAAAGAAAACACTTTTGCTAACTTCACTTAAATTTCCTCCTTGTAATTACTTGCTTAATATATGGTTATTTCTAGAGAATATTATAACACATAGTATTTCGCCTGTCAATGCCTGTCGATTTATATACATATTTAAATACCCGCACAAATAGTTTTTTATGTGCAAATCACAATTGTAAATTTTTTGTGAACAATTCACCTGTAGGCCCCCACATTGATTGACATTAAATGCCGATTGTTGTATAATAGAAAAGCCGCTTGTGAGCGTGCTTTAAGACGGCTTTGTTTGCCGCGCCGCTGTGCAGCGAGTTCTTTAATAAAGGCAGGTGCATTTTGATGTACGCAGTTATCGAAACAGGTGGAAAGCAGTATCAGGTAAAAGAGGGCGACGAGCTCTTTATCGAAAAGCTTTCTGCTCAGGCAGACGAAAAGGTCAGCTTTGATAAGGTAATGGCAGTAGGAAATGAAGGTTCTATAACCGTTGGCGCTCCTTATGTTGAGGGTGCAAGCGTTGCCGCTACAGTTATCAAGAATGGCAAAGGCAAGAAGATTACCGTTTTCACCTATAAGCCCAAGAAGGGCGAAAAGACCAAGCAGGGTCACAGACAGCCGTATACAAAAGTCAGAATAGACGCTATCAAGGCGTAACTTTATGATAACGGCAAAGTTTTATAACGATGCGCAGAACAAAATGCTGGGGTTTCATATCTCGGGTCATGCAGGTTTTGCGGATCACGGGAGCGATATTGCGTGTGCAAGCGTTTCCTCGGCGGTCATGATGACCGTAAATACCATGACTGAGGTGTTCAAGCTGAATGCCAAAGTCAAGGTGAATGAAAATGATATTCTCTTGAAGCTCGTGAGCGACAGTGAGGGGATGGGCGATAAGCTGATACTTGCCTTGCTCATGCATCTCGATATGCTGTCGGACGAGTTTGCAGGCTGTATCAAGGTCGAGACCAAAGAGGTCTGACCATAGCTTTAGTAATTACGGAGGTGTAATTAAAATGATAAGGATCTCAATGCAGTTCTTTGCCCATAAAAAGGGCTCGGGTTCTACCAAGAACGGTCGTGACTCCCAGGCAAAGAGACTTGGCGTTAAAAGAGCGGACGGTCAGTACGTTCTTGCAGGAAATATTTTGGTGCGTCAGAGGGGAACACATATCCACCCCGGAACTAACGTCGGCAAGGGAAGCGACGATACTCTGTTCGCTACAGCAAACGGCGTTGTAAAGTTTGAAAGGTTCGGTAAGGATAGGAAGCAGGTTTCCGTATATCCTCAGGCATAAGTATTTTGATGACCATAAGACCTCGGGCTTTACGCTTGAGGTCTTATTTTCAAAATTTTGAGGTAAAACAATGTTTGTAGATAAAGCAAAGATCCATATAAAAGCGGGCGACGGCGGCGACGGCTGTGTGTCGTTCCATAGGGAGAAATATATAGCGGCAGGCGGTCCTGACGGCGGCGACGGCGGCAAGGGCGGAGATATTGTCTTTGTCGTTGACAGCTCTATGACCAACTTGATAGAGTTTCGCGCTAAAAGAAAGTTTGCAGCCGAAAAAGGCGCAGACGGGGCAGGGAATAATCGCTTTGGCAAAAATGCCGAGCCGCTCGTTATAAAAGTGCCAAGAGGTACAGTTATCAAAGAATGCGAAAGCGGCAGGATACTTGCCGATATGTCGGGCGATGAACCTGTGGTAGTCGCTCAGGGCGGCAAGGGCGGCAGAGGCAATGCGCATTTTGCCACTGCAACTCGGCAGATACCTAAGTTTGCAAAACCGGGCTTCCGAGGCGATGAGTACGATGTTATACTCGAGCTTAAACTTATCGCCGACGTTGGACTTGTAGGCTTTCCGAATGTAGGCAAATCAACGCTTATTTCAGTAATTTCAGCCGCTAAACCTAAGATAGCCAACTACCATTTTACAACTCTCACACCCGTGCTCGGTGTAGTAAAGCTCGGCGACGATAAGTCATATGTAGTTGCGGATATTCCCGGACTTATCGAGGGCGCAAGCGACGGCGTGGGTCTGGGTCATGAATTTTTAAGGCACGTTGAAAGATGCAGACTTATTGTCCATATTGTAGATGTCTCCGGCGTTGAGGGCAGGGATCCCATCGAGGACTTTGAGATAATCAATAAAGAGCTTGCAAATTTCAGCGAAGAACTCGCAGCCGCAAAACAAATAGTCGCAGCAAATAAGTGCGATATGGCAACTAAAGAGCAGATAGACAGGTTCAGAAATTATATCGAGGAAAAAGGTCTTCAAATGTTTGAGATATCTGCCGCAACTACTATGGGTACAAGAGAACTTGCACAGGCTGTCGGCGAGGAGCTTGATAAACTTCCGCCCGTCAAGCATTTTGAAGCCCAGCCGCTAAGTGAAGACGAGCTGCGCGAAAAGCTCGTTACCAACCGCGACTTCAATGTCACTGTAGAAGACGGCATATATTTTGTAGAAGCGCCGTGGCTGTGGGATATCCTGCGTACCGTCAATGTTGACAGCTATGATTCTCTGCTGTATTTTCAAAAGGTGCTGAGAGATACCGGCGTTATTGATAAGCTGGAGCAAATGGGTATCCAAGAGGGCGATACCGTGTCCATTTTTGACTTTGAGTTTGAATATGTCAGATAACATGAACGGAGGGGCGTCATGATACCTAAAATGCCGCATAAGTCGGCAAATCTGTATAGTCCGCTTACGCTTGCTTTTTTGGGCGACAGCGTTTATGAAACGTATTTGCGGACTAAAATAGTCATGCAGGCGAATATGCCCGTTAATAAACTGCATAGTAAGGCGGTAAAAATGGCGTGTTGTGAGTTTCAGGCAAAGGCGGTCAAAATGCTTGCCGAAAACGGTATGCTCACATCTGACGAGCTTTATATTGCAAGACGCGGCAAAAACGCAAATGGCGTCTCACCGCCTAAACATTCTACCGCGCTTGAATACAGGCAGGCAACAGGGCTTGAATGTCTGTTCGGGTATCTGTATCTTACGGGAAATACCGACAGGCTCGATATAATTTTTGAGTATATATGGAATATAGAAAATCATTCGGACGGCGAAGAAGCCGACAACGTGTAAATTGAGGAGGATATTTATGTCAGGACATTCAAAATGGGCGACCATACGCAGAAAGAAAGAAGCTACCGATGGCGCAAGAGCCAAGGTCTTCACAAAAATAGGCAGAGAGATAGCTGTTGTTGTGCGCGAGGGCGGCCCTGACCCCAATAATAATGCCAAACTGCGCGAGCTTATAGCAAAGGCAAAGGCAAATAATGTTCCCAACGACAATATAGACAGAATTATCAAAAAAGCCGCAGGCGACGGCGATAAGACCAACTACCAGAGCAACGTTTATGAGGGCTACGGTCCTAACGGAGTTGCCGTGATAGTCGAGTGCCTTACCGACAACAAGAATAGAACGGCAGGGGATATACGCCACTATTTTGATAAGTTCGGCGGAAACCTTGGTACTACAGGCTGCGTGTCGTTCATGTTCACCTCGCAGGGTACTATAGTTATGGAATACGAAAACCAGAGCGAAGAAAAGGTAATGGAGGATATCTTCGAGGCAGGGGCAACAGATTTCAGCATTGAGGACGACGTTATAGAAGCTTCCTGCGAGCCTAACGATGTGCTTACAGTCGCCGAGGCTTTCAGAGGAATGGGCTATAAGGTCATCTCTGCCGAGACAGAAATGGTGCCTTCTACCTATACCAAGCTTACAGATGAAGAATCTATCAGAAAGATGACTATGCTTCTTGAGCATCTCGAAGATAACGACGACGTCCAAAATGTTTACCACAACTGGGAAATGGACGACTAGAGGCAAGATGATATTAAAAAAGGACGTAGTTTTATACGTCCTTTTTGTTTTTGCCTTTTTTGAATAGCTCTACAGTGCCGCTTATAATAAGTATAACTCCGAACGCCTTTTGTATCGCTTCCGAACCTATCTTTCCTGCGGCAAACGAAAACAACGCTGCCGAAATTCCACCTGCTATCATCGCAGGCAGCAGTTCTTTCCACCTCACAAGGTGTGATTTTGTGTGTATTATCAGCGAAAGAGCGGCTATAGGCAGAAAAAACAACAGGTTTATACCCTGCGCTTCAAGCTGCTGCATACCGCATATCATCGTAAGGTACACAAGCAGCACCATGCCGCCGCCAAGCCCCAGCGAAGCCGTAAGCCCCGAAACGAATGATGCTATGATTATTATCGCCCAGCCGTTCATAAAAACGTCCTCACTCCCGAGTATATCATAACAATGCCGAATATTCTTTTCAAAAGCGATGGGTCAATGCGTTTCATTAAGAATGCACCTGCCAAAGCTCCCACAAGTCCGCCGGGCATATACTTTATTGCCTCGGAAATATTCAGATTTCCTGCCAAGCCGTAATTTATGCAGCTTATTACCGAGAATACGGAAGTAAGCGCAATTGCCGAAGCGTGCGACTGCTTCACCTCAAACCCTGCGGCTTCAAGGCAGGGAACAGCAATAAGTCCGCCGCCCGAACCGAACAGACCGTTCATAGCGCCGCACAGTGCACCCAAAATAGGCATGGAGTATTTTTTCAGCATGGCAGAAAAGCGCATAAAAAACCACCTCATACCGTTATTATGGGTATAAGGTGAGTTCTTAAACAAGATATTTGACTTTTGGCTGTTAATCTATCTCGACCATTATCTTCTGATCGATCCTTGATGCACTTGCGCGCATAACAGTCCTTATAGCCTTAGCGATCCTGCCCTGTTTGCCGATAACTCTTCCCATGTCCTCCGAGGCAACGTGAAGATGGTATACTACAACGCCTTCCTCGTTCGGCTCGTCAACAGTTATCTCGATAGCATCCTTGTTCACTACAAGCTCGGTCACGATCGTTCTTAAAAGTTTTTCCATTGAACATTACCTCCCTGTAAGATCATAAGAAGATCAAAGTATGCCGTTTTTCTTCATAAGAGACTTAACGGTGTCGGTAGGCTGCGCACCCTTGCTTATCCATGACTTTGCCTTTTCGCCGTCAACATTGAAAACTACGGGGTCTTTGGTAGGATCGTAGTAACCAAGTTCTTCGATGAAACGACCGTCTCTGGGGTATCTGGAATCCGCAACTACCACTCTGTAGAAAGGGGCTTTCTTAGCGCCCATTCTCCTAAGTCTTATCTTTACTGCCATATATGTTCACCTCCAAATTATTTGCCTTTTATTTGTTTATATCACCGCACGGTATACCGCGCAGAGATCTGCATTACATAGGGAAACCGCCGTTTCCTCCGCCATTGTTTAAGCTCCTCAGCAGAGCGGCTCTGCTCATCTTGGCTTTTTTGCCGTGCAGGTTGCCGCCAATGCCGAACTGCTTCATCATCTTCTGCATCTGCTCAAACTGCTTCAGCAGCCTGTTTACGTCGGAAACTTCCGTGCCGCTGCCTGCCGCGATGCGCCTTTTTCTTTTGGGATCTATTATAGACGGCTTTTTCCTCTCTGCCTTTGTCATGGAATTTATGATAGCTTCCGTCTTTTTAAGAGCCTTTTCGCCTGCCTCCGCATCAGCATCGGTAAGTTTGTTTGCAACGCCGGGCAGCATATTCAGCACCGACCGCATTGAACCCAGCTTGTTTATTTGCTTCATCTGAGCGAGCAAGTCGTTCAGGTCAAAGCCCTCGGACTGCATCTTGTTTGCCAGTTTTTTGGCATCGTCCTCGTCAATGGTCTGCTGCGCCCTTTCAATAAGTGTGAGCACATCGCCCATTCCCAGTATTCTCGAAGCCATTCTGTCAGGGTGGAATACCTCAAACTCGTCAAGCTTTTCACCCATACCGACAAACTTTATCGGCTTGCCTGTTACCGAAAGTACCGAAAGCGCCGCGCCGCCCCTCGTGTCAGAATCAAGCTTTGAAATAAGCACACCGTCAATGCCAAGCTTTTCGTCAAATGCCGAAGCCACATTCACAGCGTCCTGACCAGTCATAGCATCAACAACAAGCATTATCTCGCTCGGCTGCGCTATCTCTTTTATGTCAACAAGCTCCTGCATCAGTTCTTCGTCTATCTGCAAACGTCCTGCGGTGTCTATTATAACAAAGTCGTAACCGTAGTCCTTTGCATTTGCAAGTGCCTTTTTCGTTATCTCTCTCGGGTCTGCCTGACCCATTTCAAAAACGGGTACGCTGGCTTTTTCACCCATTATTTTAAGCTGTTCAATAGCCGCAGGTCTGTAAATGTCGCACGCCACAAGCAGGGGGCGCTTGCCCTGATCTCTGAAATGCTTTGCAAGCTTTGCCGCGTGGGTGGTCTTGCCCGAACCTTGCAGACCGACCATCATTATGATGCAAGCTCCCTTGCTTGGTATGTTTATCCTCGGGTCGCCCGAGCCCATAAGAGCAATAAGCTCCTCGTTCACTATCTTAATTACCTGCTGCGCCGGCGTAAGGCTTTTCAGAACGTCCT
>CANRDG010000101.1 GCA_947629275.1 uncultured Clostridia bacterium
GCGTTCGCCCAGTCGGTGGGGTCTTGTTCCGCGTAACCGTTTTTCGGCTGATACATCGGGTATTCAATAGTGTTTGACGCTATCACAGCGCCGCCTTGGTCAAACAGCACCGTCTTCGTGCCGCTCGTACCGCAGTCAACACCTATCATATAAGACATAAAATCATCTCCTTATAATATAATAATTGCGCTTCCGCAGTGTCTTGCTGTCTGCTTAAGCAGACGCAAGCCAGCAATGCACACGTTGATACTTCGTATCAAGTGCAAATTACTTAGCCGCCGAAAGTGGGGCGGCTATTTCAGAATATGCTCGAAAGCTCGCATATTCTGAAACCGTAATTCTTTTGCATAGTCCGTTTAGTTTAATTAGCGAACAACTAAAAATCCCTCGCCGCCAAAAACGGTCGGCGGCGCATACCTTGCGGTATGACGGGCTTTTTTCTTCACCGCTCCACAATTTCAGCACACCGCCTTACTACTTCCGTTGCACCAACAACCCCACTACCTAAAAACCACTCCCCCTATACGTCGCTGGAAGAATATTCTGCCAGCGGCTTCTGTTTTGGGAAGGTCTGAGGGTGGGTATTAAAATCAAGATATTCAGAAATAAAGGGCAGGAAGTGTGGCTTTTCACAAACCTATTGCGCACGCAGGGAAAATAGTCGGGTCTCCTCAAAAGGGAGGCTCTCTCTTGCAGGAGCAGCGTTCCCATTGGGAATGCCAGAAGAATTTTTCGCCCCAAAATTTAAAAGCGAAAAATTCTTCCCGCGGTCGTTTACGACCGCTACCCTCTTAGAAAATAATCCATTGGATTATTTTCTAATTCACCCCTTGCAGAGCGCACGTTGTGTTTGTGGGACGCCGCCCCACACCCCGCAAGCCTTGGCAGTTGCGAAGCAACTGTAAAAAAGAGCTTGACCGAAAACTTTCCCGTTCTTGACAAGAGTTTATAAGTTAGTGTGTAATTCAAAAATTAATTCTTGCCTCTCGTTATCTTGCCTCTTACAGCGAGAACATCACGTTGTTTATAATGCTCTCCAGCATCTCCTGTCTGCCGCTCGTCAGCGAGTCGGTAACTTCGCCTTTCTCAAGCGCATACTTCTCAAGATCCGCCATAGTTACCTTGCCGTCAATGATGTCTTTGCCAATGCCAGTCGTCCAGGAAGCGTACCTGTCAGCAACAAACTTGTCAAGTCTGCCGTCCTCGATAAGCTTAACAGCTATCCTCAGACCAAGCGCAAATGTGTCCATACCTGCAATGTAGCTCAGGAAAATGTCTTCAGGCGTGAACGAGCCTCTGCGCGCTTTCGAGTCAAAGTTCAAGCCGCCGTTTGTAAAGCCGCCTGCCTTCAGAACTTCATACATACACATAGCCGCATCGTAAATGTTCGTCGGGAACTGGTCGGTGTCCCAGCCAAGAAGCGTGTCACCCTGGTTGGCATCTATCGAACCGAATACACCGTTTATTCTGGCAACTCTCAGCTCGTGCTGGAAAGTGTGCTGCGCCAAAGTCGCGTGGTTAGCCTCAATGTTCATCTTGAAATCCTTGTCAAGACCGTACTTTCTAAGGAAACCTATAACAGTCGCAGTGTCAAAATCGTACTGGTGCTTCGTCGGCTCCTTCGGCTTCGGCTCAATGTAGAAATCACCCTTGTAGCCTATCGAGCGCGCGTAATCAACAGTCATCTTCATAAGGCGTGCCATGTTGTCAAGCTCTAAGCCCATGTCAGTGTTCAGCAGAGTTT
Source organism: uncultured Clostridia bacterium (assembly GCA_947629275.1). Classification (GTDB taxonomy): domain Bacteria; phylum Bacillota; class Clostridia; order Oscillospirales; family Ruminococcaceae; genus UBA7477. Next base: position 1,745 of record CANRDG010000101.1, read on the forward strand.
CGTAACCCTCTCTGCCGCCCCAGAATACATAGCCCATGCCGCCCAGTTTTACGGTAGCTTCAACAGCCTTCTTTATCTGCGCCGCAGTGTAAGCAAATACATCAGCAGAAGGCGATGTGCCTGCACCGTGCATATACCTCGGGTGATCAAAGCACTTCGCAGTGCCCCAAAGCAGCTTCTTTGAAGGGTCAGACTTCATCTTCTCTGAGATGTAGTCAACTACCTTTTCAAACTTCTCATTCGTCTCCGCAAGCGTGCCGTATTCCGGCGAAAGATCGCGGTCGTGGAAGCAAAAGTAATCGATAGAAAGTTTGTCCATTATCTCAAAAGCGGCATCGACCTTAGCCATAGCCCTCTTTTCGGGGTCACTTTCGCCCCATGACTTGTCAGCCGTGCCAACACCGAACATATCAGTGCCGTCACCTCCCATAGTGTGCCACCACGAAAGAGCAAATTTCAGATGCTCTCTCATAGGCTTTCCTGCTATCACCTCGTCAGGGTCATAGTATTTGAACGCCAGTGGGTTTGTGCTGTTTTTTCCCTCGTAAGGGATCTTGCCGATGTTTTCAAAGAACTGTGGCATAGTCTTTACCTCCAAAATGTTTGTATTTTAATGTTTCAAACGTCTTCATACGCCCGTTTTGACAAGCCACAAAAACGTTTACATTTGAATTATACTACATTGTCAGCCGCTTGTCAATCGCAATATATTAAAATTTTTATTTTCCGCTATAAACACTTGCAAACAGTCTTTCAATGTGCTATAATATAAAGCAGAGGGGTGAGTGTAAAATGGGATTTCCCGAAGAACTTAAAAAATTCAGAAAAAAAGCAAAACTCAGCCAAATGGCGCTTGCGGACGCGGTAGGCGTGTCGTTCACTACAATAAACAGATGGGAAACGGGCAAAGTAGAGCCTAATTTCAAAACTCTCAAGCTGCTCAACGACTACTGTAAGAGCATCGGCGTAGATCATGTTTTTCATAAGACATACAAGCCGAACAAGAAAGGCTGACGGCTTTTTTACAAAAACGTATGGCGGCGCTTGTTGCCGCCTTTACTTTTTCTGAAAGGAACATTTATATGAGAGCGATAATAACAGTAATAGGAAAAGATACCATAGGCATACTCGCAAAAGTCTCAGCGAAGTGTGCAGAGTATAACGCAAACGTCATAGAGGTAACGCAGTCTATCATGCAGGATCTGTTTTGTATGATAATGCTTGTCGATATATCGAAACTCAGCGCCGATTTTGCCAAACTCAGCGATGCCATGCAGCAGCTCGGCGAGCAGCAGGGTCTGAAAATACACACCATGCATGAAGATATTTTCAACTGTATGCACCATATTTAGAGTTAAGAGGTAAGAAGTTAGAAGTTAGAAATGTTCTTGCAGGGTTTGCAGGGGCTTTTCTTTCCTGCGGTTTACGACTAGAAGCAAGAGGTTTTAACTTTAACTTTTGTGCGTTTTTAATGCTGCGTGTATTATTCGCGCTGTCGCGCAGCGCAATAAATATTAACTTTAGATAAATCCAAATCCCGTTAGGAGCTGATTCTTTTGATCAACGCATATGACATCTTAGAAACTATCCGCATGATAGATGACGAGTGCCTCGATATTCGCACAATCACCATGGGTATCTCTCTGCTCGACTGTATCGACAGCGACATTAACACCGCCTGCAAAAAGGTCTACGACAAAATAACTGCCAAAGCCGCACACCTAGTCGAGGTCGGCGAGAGCATAGAAAAGGAACTGGGCATACCTATTATAAATAAGCGTATTTCCGTTACGCCTATCGCAATAGTTTCAGCCGCCTGCAAATGCTCCCCCGTGCCGTTTGCAAAAGCAATGGACGAAGCCGCAAAAGCGGTCGGCGTGAACCTTATCGGCGGCTATTCCGCCCTCGTCCAAAAAGGCTTCTCAGCAGGCGACATTGAGCTTATAAACTCTATCCCCGAAGCTTTGGCCTGTACCGAAAGAGTCTGCTCGTCGGTCAACGTCGGCTCTACCAAAACGGGCATAAATTTAGATGCCTGTAAGCTCATGGGCGACATAATACGCCAGTGCGCCGAAAAAACCGTAGATAAGGCCTGCTTCGGCGCTGCAAAACTCGTCGTTTTCTGTAACGCGGTCGAGGACAACCCCTTTATGGCTGGCGCGTTCCACGGCGTAGGCGAGCCTGACTGCATGATAAACGTCGGCGTCTCGGGGCCGGGAGTTGTAAGGGCAGCCCTTGCAAAATACCCCGACGCCAACATCACCGAAATTGCCGATATCATAAAGAAAACATCATATAAAATTACCCGCGTAGGACAACTCGTCGGTCAGCTTGCTTCAAAACGGCTTGGCGTGCCGTTCGGTATCGTAGACCTCTCGCTTGCTCCTACCCCTGCGGTCGGCGACAGCGTTGCGCACATTCTCGAAGAAATAGGTTTAGAGCAATGCGGCGCGTGCGGTACTACTGCAACCCTCGCCATGCTCAACGATGCCGTCAAAAAAGGCGGCGTAATGGCTTGTTCAAAAATAGGCGGTCTCTCGGGCGCATTCATACCCGTTTCTGAGGACGCAGGCATGATAGACGCCGCAAAAAGCGGTACTCTTTGTATTGAAAAGCTGGAGGCAATGACAGCCGTGTGTTCCGTCGGTCTGGATATGATAGTCGTTCCCGGCGATACCACCGCAGACGTGCTTGCAGCAATTATCGCCGACGAAGCCGCCATAGGCATGGTCAACTCAAAGACCACCGCCGTAAGAATTATCCCTGCCATAGGCAAACAGGTCGGCGAGGAGCTCGACTGGGGCGGTCTGTTCGGCCGCGGACCCGTAATGCCCGTAAAAACGTCGTCACCGTCAAAATTCATAAGCCGCGGCGGTCAGATACCTGCCCCCATGCAGTCACTGAAGAATTGAGGCGATAAAATTGCACGATATTTCAGTATATTTCCTGTGCTTTATGGTATATAGCATTATAGGCTGGGTGTACGAAGTCTCTCTGTACCTCGTCCGCGATAAAGTCTTTGTCAACCGCGGTTTCCTCAACGGCCCGTACCTGCCTATATACGGCTGCGGCGCAATGGCAGTCGTGCTGCTTTTCGGCGATATGGGCGATTTAAAAAGCATACCTGCATTATTTTTCTCGTCCGTCATGGTCTCTTGTATACTGGAGTACCTCACCTCCTACATAATGGAAAAACTGTTCCATGCGCGCTGGTGGGATTACTCCGACTACCGCTTCAACCTCAACGGGCGAATATGCTTGTCAGCAGCCATAGTTTTCGGCGTATTATCGGTGCTTTTGATAAAGTTTATACACCCCTTTGTTTCCGGTATTCTTTATAAATTGCCGGAGGCAGGCGCAGAAATAGCCGCCGCGTTCGTCGTGGGATTTTTCGCGACTGATATCATTCTTACCGTTATCGCTGTCACAGGACTTCAAAAACGCCTCGAAGAAGCTCGGGTACGACTGGAGCAGGAATGGCAGAAAAACGTCGAAGCCGCAAAAGAGCGCCGCGCAGCCCTTGTGGAGCGCCTCGGTGTGCAGCATAAACGTCTTATAAAAGCCTTCCCGCATATGAAAACCGAAAAGCACAGCGACATTCTCACCGAGATTCGCGAGGCTATAAAAGAGCGTTCGCATAAGAAATAACATTTTTTATTTTCGTGTTGATAATATTTTGCGCTGTCGCGCACCCTGCGGAGCCACACATTGCCAGACTGTGAACAGTCTGGCAAGTGCCGAAAAACCCCTCGCCGCCAAAAACGGTCGGCGGCGCACACCTTGCGGTGTGACGGGCTTTTTTCGTTCAATGCCCCACTTTACGCAAAACTTTTAATTCTTGTCAAGAAACCAAAAGTTTTCGATTGACCCTTTTTCAAAAGGGTCATCAGGGTCAAGGGGCGGATGCCCTTTGTCGCCGTCCGCAGACGGCGAAAGCCCCATACGGCAGGCGCTCCGCAAAGGGTGAATTTCAAAATAGTCCGGTGGACTATTTTGAAAGAGGGAACGCCCTGCAAGAGAGGGCGTTCCCTAGTTGTAGTTCAACGCTCTCTTTCCGCGTTCTCTCAGAGAACGCCGCACTAAGTAAAAGCCCCAACTTCAATATTTTCACTAATTCCCCCTGACCGCCACCACATAATTTTATGCAGTTAGCCGATTGTTCTTTTTGCTCAGATATGTTATCATTGTATCGTAAATATGATTTACGCGTTTGCTCTTATATATTATATTTTTGGAGGAATACACATGAAAAAACTACTCGCACTTCTGGCATCGCTCGCATTATGCTGTACTTCGTTTGCAGCGTGCAGCGACAAAGACACAAGCTCAAAGTCATCTGAGGCTGACACCTCATCAGCCGCCGAAAGCTCATCTGTTGCCGACACTTCTTCCGAAGCAGACAGTTCATCAGCGGACACGTCCGCGGACAGTTCTTCGGAAACAGACAGCTCATCGGAACCCGAAAGCTCCGAATCCCCCGAAAGTTCCGAGCCCGACGACAGCTCCGAAGTTCCTGCCTCTACCACTCCGCTCCAAGAGACCGTCGGCGATAAGGCAGAGTTTGACTCCGCCCCGTTTGATATGTTTGACAAAATAACCCACGCCCAGCAGTATACCATAGCAGCTGATGAAACCATTGAAGTTGAAGAATTTACGATCACTTCATCTTATCTGGAGATCGTTGACGGCGATAACGCCTATGCCGAAGAAACCGACGATTCCATGGGCGAAACAAGCACTTTTGCGCATATGCGCAAAGACGGCAAGTCTTACGCTATCGACTACGATCTAAAGGTGTATTTTGAAGAACCCGAGCCTGCCAC
>CANRDG010000102.1 GCA_947629275.1 uncultured Clostridia bacterium
ATTATAAAACACATCACGCACGATTATTGTAGTGCCGTCCGGACAGCCTGTTTGCTCATACTCCTCCTGAACGTTGGCGCATATGCGGTACTTACAGCCGAGGCTGTCCTCGGGGCGTTTTGTCAAAACGTCTACCTTTGCGACCGCGCAGACAGATGCCAGCGCCTCGCCGCGAAATCCCAGAGTCATTATACTGTCAAGGTCTGACTGCTTTGAAATTTTACTGGTGGCATGGCGAAGAAACGCTGTCGGCACATCTTCATAGGCTATGCCGCAGCCGTTATCGGTAACGCGGATAAACGTTCTGCCGCCATTTTTTATTTCTATTGTAACGAGGCTCGCGCCCGAATCTATGGCGTTTTCGGTAAGCTCTTTAACTATTGCAGAGGGTCTGTCTATTACCTCTCCTGCGGCGATAAGCTCCGAAATTTCTTTGCCGAGTACGTTTATACTGCCCATTTGCCTTTTTACACCTGCTTTACAGATACCTGCTTATATCCTTGAAAAATTCTCTCAGTTCGCTGTCGGAAAGCTCGTCGATACTGGTTTTTCTTATCCTGTCTATAACTATGCCCTCGCCTATTCTGCTAAGTTCCATCTGACCGTTTTCCTCCTCGCTTCTGCGAGCTTTTTCGGCAAGCTCGTTCTTGCGGCGGTTTTCTTCTTCAAGCTCTGCAAGAAGTTCACGCGAACGGTTTATTATCTTCGGCGGCAGACCTGCAAGCTTTGCGACTTCTATGCCGTAGCTTTCATCAACGCCGCCCTCGACTATCTTTCTTAAAAACTTTATTGTATCGCCGCTTCTCTTGACTGCGACGGAGAAATTCTTTACGCCGACAAGATCTTTTTCAAGACCTATAAGCTCATGGTAATGGGTAGCGAAAAGCGTTTTGCAGCCGAGCGATTTAGAGGTACATATATACTCGCAGACCGCTCTTGCAATGCTTATGCCGTCAAAAGTTGAAGTGCCTCTGCCGACTTCGTCTAAAATAACGAGGCTGTTTTTAGTAGCGTGACGGACTATCTCGGCGACTTCGGTCATCTCTACCATAAAGGTTGACTGACCTGCTGTGAGGTCATCGCTTGCGCCGACTCTTGTAAATATCCTGTCAACCACCGAAATTTTCGCATAGTCGGCAGGCACGAATGAACCTATCTGCGCCATTAGCGTTATTATTGCCACCTGCCGCATATAGGTTGATTTACCTGACATATTAGGTCCTGTTATTATCAACATTCTGTTGTCGGAGCGGTCAAGGTAGCAGTCATTGGGCACGAACACTTCGTCCTGCTGCATGAGCTCTACGACGGGGTGGCGACCGTTTTTGATATTGATTATGCCGTCTATGGCAATTTCAGGCTTTGAATAGTTGTTCTTGACGGCGACATTCGCAAAAGAGCAAAGCACGTCAAGAGCGGCGACAGAAGATGCAGTTTCCTGCACCAGCCGCAGCTGTGTCGCAATAAAGTCACGCACCTCGGCAAATATCTCGCCCTCCATGGTAAGCACCTTATCGCTTGCGCCGAGAATGGTATTTTCGGCAGTTTTGAGTTCATCTGTTATAAATCTCTCGCAGTTGGCGAGGGTCTGTTTTCTTATGTAATGCTCGGGTACTAAGTCATAGTAAGATTTGGTTACTTCTATATAGTAACCGAAAACTCTGTTATAGCCTATTTTAAGGTTCTTAATGCCTGTGGCTTCTTTTTCTTTGTTTTCGATATTTTTTATGATGTCCTTGCCGCCGTCTATTATACTGCGCAGGCTGTCAAGCTCCTGATTGAATCTGTCTTTGATAACGCCGCCGTCTTTGATATTTGCCGGGGGTTCATCGACTATTGCGTTCTCTACAAGGTTGGATACGGCTTCTAAAGTTGAAATACCGCTGTTTATCTCGCAAAGAAGCTTTGACTTAAAGCCGGAGAGCAGTTCTTTTATGCCCGGCAGGCGCAGCGCGGTCAGCGACAATGCTTTAAGGTCGCGCGGTGAGGCTGTTTTATACATTACTCTTGTCATAAGCCGCTCGAGGTCGTAAACGCCGCCGAGCTGGCTAGTAAGCTCTCCGAGTTCTACGGCAGATTTCGTGAGTTCTTCAACTGCATCCAGTCTTGCGATAATTTTTGCAGGGTTCACAAGAGGCTGCTCGAGGTAGCTTTTCAAAAGGCGTTTGCCCATTGATGTTTTGGTACTGTCAAGCACCCAAAGGAGGCTGCCCTTTTTCTCCTTATTGCGGAGAGTTTCGGTAATTTCAAGATTTCGTCTTGCAGTGAAGCCTATTGTCATTATAGGGTCGCTGTCGTGGGTGGTTATAGATGAAAACCTTCCGACTGTGGCTCTCTGTGTCTCTCCTATATAGGAAAAAAGACCGCACACGCACTTTGCGGCTATTGTATCTGCTTTAAGACCGAGCTGCTCTATACTGTTTACGGAAAACTGCTTTGCTGTGCTTTCTTCTCCGCGCTCGACGGAAAAATCAACTTCACTTAAAAGCGATACTGCGGCTTTCAGCTTATCTTTTACAAAGTCGCTTACGGGCTTCATTGCAAGATAATAGTCATTTATAAGAATTTCTGACGGAGAAAACCGCGAAAATTCGTTGATTATCTCGTTAGACATATCATTTCCCGAGAAACTGAAAAGATGTACTTCGCCGGTTGAGATATCTGCAAAACATAGGGCACACTCTTTCGCTTTTGCATAGAAAGAACAGAGATAGTTATTGCTCGTTTCGTCAAGCAGGCTGCTTTCTATAAGCGTACCGGGTGTGACTACGCGCACTATCTCGCGCTTTACAAGACCTTTTGCAAGCGCAGGGTCTTCCATTTGCTCACATATGGCGACCATGAAGCCTTTTTCAATAAGCTTTTTCAGATACAGATCGCAGGCATGGTAAGGCACGCCGCACATGGGGGCGCGCTCGTCAAGACCGCAGTCACGCCCTGTAAGGGTAAGATCAAGCGCCTGAGAGACAGTTACTGCATCTTCAAAGAACATCTCGTAAAAGTCACCTAATCTATAGAAAAGTATATGCTTATCATACTTTTGCTTCATTATAGCATACTGCTGCATCATAGGCGACAGTTTTTCTATATCTACATCTGCAAGTCTTAACAAGAAAACACCTCCAAGCGCTGTTTAATGCTGTATTTTAGTGGCAGCCGCCGCAGGTTGCGCAGCTTCCGCCGCATGATGACGGCTGCTCCTCGGGGCAGGTCATCGGGTCTTCGCCGTTTGCTGACATGGTTATTATAAAGTTTATGGAATTGAGAAGTTTATCCATGGCGTCCTTGGCGTCGTTAAAGCGCACCATGTTTTCATTTTTCATTATCTTTCCGTATATTTCCCTCATGTCCTCGTCAAGCTTTTTCATAAGTTCTTTATCCTGCTCGGCTTCGTTTTTCTGCATTTGCTGGCTGTACTTCATTCTTACGATATTAAATTCTCCGATAAGGTTCTGAAGCTGGGTGTCCTGGTCGTTTGTCTGCTTTGCGAGGTTATACGCAATATATCTGTCGTCGCACTGCAAAGCCCTGCCTAATTCTCTTGTAAGTTCGATAACTGTCATAAAAATTCTCCTCTTAAAAAATATTTAGTTAAGCCATGCGCTAAAGCACTTCGCCGAGAAGCGCCCAGTTCATAGACTTTATTATTTTTACCTTTACAAACGTATTTATAAGCCGCTCTCCGCCGTCAAACTCGACTATTATATTCTCGTCAGACTTGCCCGAAAGGCGATTTTCGCCTGTTCTGCCCTTTTCGGTGGGCAGCACCGTGAGCGTTTTGCCTACAAACCTTTTGAGCCAATCTTCGGTTATTACCCGTTGCTCGTCTAAAAGCTCACGAAGCAGCAGACCTTTTTGCTTATCGGAAACATTGTCTTCAAGCTCGGCAGCCTTTGTGCCGGAGCGTTTTGAATAGACATAAGAAAAAATATTATCAAATTTAACACGGTGCAGAAGCTTTTTGGTATCGCAAAACTGCTCGTAAGTTTCGCCCGGAAAACCGACAATAATATCGGTGGTGAACGAAAAATCGGGGTCTTTCGACCTTGCGTAGTCAACTATATCCAGATAATCTTGCGCGGTATAATGCCTGTTCATTTTTTTGAGTATCTCGTCATTTCCCGACTGTACGGGCAGATGCAGATGCTTACACACCTTATCGAGCGACAAAATGGCATCTATAAGCTCTTTACCTGCATCTTTTGGGTGGGAGCTTAAAAACCTTATGCGGAAATCGCCGTCTATGGCGTTTATTTTTTCCAGCAGCGATGTAAATCCATAGCCGTAAGAATTGACGTTCTGACCGAGCAGCGTTATTTCTTTGCAGCCGTTTTCTACGAGCTGTTTTACTTCGTCGCAGACGGCTGAGACTTCTCTGCTGCGTTCTCTGCCTCTGACATACGGCACAATACAATATGAGCAGAAGTTATTGCAGCCGTACATTATAGGCACGCTTGCCCTTACCTTGTCGCTGCGGTACTGTTTCATTTCCTCGGAAATAAGGTCGCCCTCGCTGTAGAGATGAAGCACACGGCTTTTTTCGGTCATGACTTTATATATCATGTCGGGCAGCATTTTTGCGCCGTATGTGCCGAAAACTATATCTACATACTTATAGCTTTCTTTTATGGTATCTACCACCTGCTGCTGCTGAGTCATACAGCCGCAGACGCATATGATAAGATCGCCTTTTTGCTCTTTGAGCTTTTTGAAGATACCGAGGTTGCCGAAAACCCTGTCATGCGCGTTTTCTCTGACGGCGCAAGTATTGAGCACTATAAGGTCGGCGTTTTCGGGCTTATCGGTAAACACATAGCCGCAGCCGCTGAGTATGCCCATTATCTTTTCGCTGTCGCTGACGTTCTGGGCGCAGCCATATGTATGTATATGACAGGCAGGCGGTCTTGAATATGTATCTAAAATAAGCTGCCGAAGTTTTTCTTCCGAAAGGCTCGGTACACAAGATATAGAAAGATTTTTCAAAAGAGTTCCCCTTTTTTATCACATATAGTATTATTATATCACAAATGCATACATATTGCAAGACCCGCAAGGCATATTTTTTGACAAAAAACGCCGCAGCAAAAAGCCACGGCGCAAATTTATATGCAAAAGTTAAATTACTTGCCTGCGTTTACTATTGCAAGGGTATCTCTTGCGATCAAAAGCTCCTCATTGGTGGGCACTACCCATACTTCTGTCTTTGAATCGGGTGTTGAAATTTTAACAAGTTTACCTCTTGTACTGCGGTTGAGTTCCTTGTCTATCTTTATGCCGAAGTAATCCATGCCGGTGCAGACTCCTTCCCTTACTTCCCAAGAGTTCTCTCCTATGCCGCCTGTGAACAAAACTGCATCTAAACCGTTCATAACTGCTGCATAAGAGCCGATATACTTCTGTATCTCATAATTGAGCATATCGTCGGCGAGCAGGGCTTTTTCATCGCCCTCGTTGGCCGCGCTCTGGACATCGCGGTTGTCGCTGCTGCCTGTAAGACCGAGGAAGCCCGACTTTTTATTGAGGTAATCGCTCATCTCTGACGGTGAAAGACCGAGTTTTTTGGCTACATAGGTAACTGCCGAAGGGTCAACTGCGCCCGAGCGTGTACCCATGATAACGCCGTCGAGCGGAGTAAAGCCCATAGATGTATCTACCGACTTGCCGCCGTCTATAGCGGTTATGGAAGAGCCGTTGCCGAGGTGGCAGGAAACTATTTTGAGGTCTTTGACGTCCTTGCCCATGGCACGCGCCAACTCAGAAGCTACAAATCTGTGAGAAGTGCCGTGGAAGCCGTATTTTCTTACATGGAATTTTTCATAACATTCATACGGCATACCGAACATAAAAGCCTTGGGGGGCATGGTCTGGTGGAATGCGGTATCGAAAACTACGACCTGCGGTGTACCCTCGGGAATGACCTTTTTGCAGGCTCTCAGCGCGAGGGCGTGGGGGTGGTTATGCACGGGAGCGAGCTCTGCGAGTTCGTCTATCTGGTCGATTATTTCATCTGTAACAAGGCAGGAATGATCGAATATATCGGCGCCCTGTACTATTCTGTGACCTACTGCGGAAATTTCGGACATGGAGTCTATGACCTTAGTCTCTCCGCTTGTAAGCACTTCAACGAGCTTTTCAAAAGCTTCGGTATGGGTGGGAAAATCACAGTCTGCCTCGAATTTTCTGCCGTCGCCCGTTTTTGCGGCAATATGACCGCCTATGCCTATCCTGTCGCAGTTTCCTTTTGCTATAACTTCTTCGTTGGTCATATCAAGAAGCTGATATTTGAGTGATGAGCTGCCTGCGTTTACTACAAGTATTTTCATTGTACTTCTCCTTACGTTGATTTGATTTTGTCCTTTGGCAAAGTTATACTTGACAATGCCCTGTCTTTATTATATTATAACATTATGACGAAAATTTCAAGTGTTTT
>CANRDG010000103.1 GCA_947629275.1 uncultured Clostridia bacterium
CAGAATGTATCAAAAAGCTACGGCAAGAAAGAGGCGCTGAAAAACTTCAGCGTAACAATGAAAGAGGGCGTGTATGCGCTGTTAGGCCCGAACGGGGCAGGCAAGTCAACGCTGATGAACTGCCTGTCAGACCTCATCACACCAACGAGCGGTCAGATACTGTTCGACGGCAAAAACACACGCGCCATGGGCAAGGAATTCAGAGCGATCTACGGCTTTATGCCGCAAAGTTTCGGGCTGTACGGCTCGTTCACCGCGCTTGATACTCTGAAATATTTCGCCAAGCTCAAAGACGTAAAAAACGCAGACCAAAAGATCAAAGAACTTCTCGAAACGGTCAACCTTACAGATGCAGTAAAGCAGAAAGTCGGCGGCTTTTCGGGCGGTATGAAGCGCAGGCTCGGCATTGCGATCGCGCTTCTCAACGACCCGAAAGTCCTCGTCCTCGATGAGCCTACAGCAGGTCTTGACCCCAAAGAGAGGATCCGCTTTCGCAACCTTATTAGCGAGGTCAGCTTCAACCGTGTTGTTATCTTCGCGACGCATATTGTTTCAGACGTTGAGGCGATAGCGAATAAAGTCATACTTTTGCAGCACGGTGTGGTAATAAAAAATACCGATGTTACTTCACTTTTAGAGAGCATAAACGGCTGCGTTTGGGAAGCAAAGGTGCAAAACGTCGATGAAGTCGTTGCCGAGGACAGCTTCAAGATCTCAAACATAGCAAAGCAGTCTGACGGCACGATGATACGCATGGTCTCCGACGAAAAGCCGTTCGATAACGCCGTGACGGTCGTACCCAATCTCGAAGACGTTTATCTCTACTACTTTGATGAGGCGGCGAACGAAAATGACTAGCCTTATATACTTTGAGTGCAAAAAAATATTCGGCAATTTCAAATGGCTTATACTTGTAGGTATAATACTTGTAAAAGCCGTTATTACATATGCATCTCTGAATGTCAGCGCAGACTTTTCTATAGATGTTTATAAAGACTATGTGGATCAGCTTTCGCATATGTCGCAGACCGATGCAGAACTTTTCGTACCCAAAGAAGCCGAACGTATTGAAGAGATAATGGGCGCGAAAGAAAAAATGGAAAGCGACTATGCCTCGGGTGCTATCTCGCTTGACGACTACAAAGCCTATATGAAAAAATATTACGAAGCCGATTCCAAAAGGTCAGCGTTCGCAGTTATACAAACCCGCTATGAGCAGTTTTTCGGCATAGACCGCAGCGAGCGCGTGTGGTTCTATGACCTTGAATGGCGCGCTTTCGGCAATATGTTGTCTTTGGATTTCTGCCTGCTTTTTGCGCTTTTTATATTCTGCATACCCGTGTATTGCCGCGAACATTCAAGCGGTGTGCATATGCTCAACATGGTAAGCAAAAACGGCAGAGTGAAACTCCATATCGCCAAACTTTCGGTAATAATAATATCATCTCTGCTGTATGCACTGCTTATTTACTCTGTGGATTTTGCGGTAATGGGCGCAAAGTTCGGCTTTGAAAATTTTGATAAACCACTGCGCGCAATGATAGACCACGGCAGCGCTTACGACAGTATGCCCATACTTAAATTCTTTGTACTGCAATCGCTTGCAAAGACCCTGTGGGCGGTGTGTGCGGCTTTGTCACTGGGCGTAATTTCGGTAATTGCAAAAAATATCGTTATCTCAACGGTCGTTTCCGCCGCATTTATACTCATACCCGTGGTAACAGTACCCACAGACAGCAAGCTGAATAATTACTGCATAGGCGTGGGGCTTAAAGGCAGCAAGTACCATGTAAACCTGCTTACGCCGCTTGCAAATATACTTATATGGCTCGCAGTGACAATAGCTGTAATGCTCATACTTTACCCGATACATAAAAAATGTACCAAGTCAGCCGTGCAGAAAAATAAGTTTGGCGCATGATAGATTCATCATATTTCATTGCATAAAATTTATATTATTTCGCATAAGTAAGTGTTATAATATCCTAAAGTATTTGTACAAATTGATACTGGATATCAAAGGATAACACTGACAGAAAGGCGGAATTTATATGGATAACTTTACTTTTTTAAGCCCTACGGAATTTATCTTCGGCAAAGATACCGAAAACAACTGCGGCAGGTATGTCAAGAAGTACGGCGGCAGCAAGGTGCTCGTGCATTACGGCTCGGGATCGGCGGTGCGTTCGGGTCTTATCGACAAGGTAAAGGCGTCGCTCGATAAAGAGGGCTTGGGCTATGTTTTGCTCGGCGGCGTTCAGCCAAATCCTAAAGATACAAAAGTATACGAGGGCATAGAGCTTGGCCGCAAAGAAAACGTTGACTTCATTTTAAGTGTCGGCGGAGGTTCTGTTATAGATTCCTCAAAAGCTATAGCGCTCGGCGTGCCGTATGACGGCGATTTCTGGGACTTTTACGGCACGGGCAAGCCTGTAGAAAAAGCACTGCCTATAGGCGTTATACTTACTATAGCGGCGGCAGGCAGCGAAGGTTCCGGCGCGTCTGTCATCACTAAAGAAGAGGGCAAACTGAAACGCGACTGCGGCTCTGACCTTCTGCGTTCAAGGTTTTCAATACTTGACCCTGCTCTTACAGAAACTCTGCCTGCATACCAAACAGCCTGCGGAGCTACAGATATAATGGCGCACGTTTTTGAAAGATATTTTACAAATACCAAGGAAGTTGAGATAACCGACAGACTTTGCGAAGCTGTGCTGCTCACCATGGTAAAAGAAACGCCGCGCGTTATTGCCAATCCCCATAACTACGAGGCAAGAGCGAATATAATGTGGGCCGGTATGGTCGCGCATAACGATATCGTCGGCGTGGGCAGAAGTCAGGACTGGAACAGCCACAATATCGAGCATGAACTTTCAGGACTTTATGATGTTGCTCACGGCGCAGGTCTTGCGGTAATTATGCCCTCGTGGATGGAATTTGTCTGCACGCATAACGTTATGAGAATGGCGCAGATGGCAGTAAGAGTATTCGGCTGCGAAATGGATTTTGAAGACCCAGAAAGAACCGCAAGGCAGGGGATACAGGCTTTCAGAAAATTCTTAGTATCTATAGGTATGCCTATAAACTTAAAGCAGCTCGGCGCAAAAGAGGAGGATATACCTCTGCTCGTTTCAAAGCTGGGTCTTAATGGCGGCAGAACAGGCGGTTATGTAAATCTTTCGGAAGACGATATAACCGAGATATACCATATTGCTGCAAAAGCAGAGATATGAGGTGGCGCATATGAAAATACTGTTTATAGGCGGAACGGGTACTATCAGCATGGCAATAACGCGCCTTTTGGCGGCTAGGGGAGAGGAGCTTTATCTTCTCAACCGCGGCAGCAGAACGGGCGAGTTACCCAAAGGTGTTAAGGTCATAAACGTTGATGTCAATGACGAGGAGAACCTTAAAGCCGCGCTTGGCGATATGACGTTTGACAGCGTGTGCGATTTTATAGGCTTTGTGCCGCAGCAGCTTGAAAGAGATGTCCGCGTTTTTAAAGGCAGAACAAAGCAGTTTATGTATATAAGCTCCGCATCTGCCTATCATAAGCCCGTCAGGTCGTATATAATAAATGAAGGCACTTCTCTTGCAAATCCATATTGGGAATATTCGCGCAACAAGATTGCCTGCGAAGAACTTTTAATGAAAGAGTACCGCGAGAACGGTTTCCCCGTTACCATTATAAGACCCAGTCATACCTATGACGAACGTTCGGTGCCGCTCGGTGTTCACGGCAAAAACGGCAGCTGGCAGGTCATAAAGCGTATGATAGAGGGCAAGCCCGTTATTATTCACGGCGACGGCTCATCGCTTTGGACTATGACGCACAACAGCGACTTTGCCAAAGGCTTCTGCGGTCTTATCGGTAATCCGCACGCCATAGGCGAGGCTTTTCAGATAACCAACGACGAAACGCTGACTTGGGATCAGATATATCAGTGTATCGCAAACGCGCTGGGCGTTGAGCTTAAAGCAGTCCATGTTTCATCTGAGTTTCTTGCTTCGGTCAGCGATTATGACTTTACAGGCAGCCTTACGGGCGATAAAGCTTGTTCGGTCGTGTTCGATAATTCAAAACTTAAAAAAGCAGTGCCGGAGTTCAAAGCCACGGTTCATTTTGAGCAGGGCGTGAAAAACACTATTGACTACGTTCTTTCCCACCCCGAGCTTCAGACCGAGGACAAAGAATTTGACGACTGGTGCGACAGAGTTATTGCCGCGCTTGAAAATGCTAAAAAGGAGATAATGCAAAATGGTTGACGTAACAGGAAAATGGGCGCTCGTGACGGGCGCAGCAAGAGGCATAGGCAGGCTGGCAGCCGAATTTATGGCGAAGAAAGGCTGCAATATCATAGTGCAGAGCAGAAGTTTGGAGGCTTCTGAAAAGACCGCAAAAGAACTCGCAGCACTGGGCGTTGAAACCTTTGCGGTCGCGGCAGAGTTTACCGATCTTTCTTCTGTAGAGAAAATGCTCAAAGCTATCGACGATAAGGGAATAGACGTTGACATAATTTTAAACAACGCAGGTATGCAGGTCGCCTACAGAACGCAGTATTACAGCACCCCTGCCGAGGACTATGAGAAAAGCTTTCTGATAAATACCATATCGCCCATGATGATATGCTATCACTTCCTCCCGAAAATGGAGGCAAAAGGCTTTGGTAGGGTGGTAAACACAACAAGCGGTATACGCTTAGAACCCGAGCAAGCCGGCTATTCGGCAAGTAAGGCGGCGCTGGATAAGGTAACTATCGACATAGGCTCAAAACTCAACGGCAGCAATGTTATGATAAACCTTACTGACCCCGGCTGGTGCAGAACAGACCTCGGCGGACCAAATGCGCCGAACGACCCCAAAAGCGCGCTGCCCGGCGTAGTGGTGGGCGCTTTCGTTGACGATAAAAAGTCGGGCAGATACCTTACCGCAGGAATGTTTTATGACATGACCCTCGAAGAAGCGGTCGCCAAAGCGGAAACGGTAGACAGCCCATATTAAAGAAAAACAGCATCGCTTTTCCTCGTCATCCTTAAGGTAAAATTAAATATCTTATGCAACCCGGAAGGTCATCCTTCCGGGTTTTGCGTTTTTGCGGCGTTTGATGGCAGCAGCTCAATGCACTCGCCTTTGATCGTCGTCGATGCTTCGGGCAGGAATGTAAAACATATGTCAATGCGGTTGCCGCAGGTGCGCGAGTATTTGACCTCTTTCTCCCATACATCGATACGCCTTATGAATACCCTCAGCAGTTCAGGCGTTACCTTTTGCATCTCAACGTATTCTTTCGCCTTCGCTATGAATTCATTTACGCATTCTTCACACAGCTTTGATGTGTCTATCCGTTCTTCAAGCTCCGTAATTTTTAATTTTATGTCTGCCTGCTCGTTCTCGTAAACTTCGGCAAGCTGATCGTACCTCTCAGGCGTTATCCTGCCTATCACCCTGTCCTCGTAAAGCGTGCGTATAATGCTGTCAAGCTGACTTAGCCTTGAATTGTATTTCGCTTTCAGCCGTTCAGACTCTTTAAGCCGCTTTTTAGCTTCCGCTTCACCGCTTGACATGACTTTCGCATAAAACTCATCTGCGTGTTCTCTCGCGTATGTAGTAACTTTCCTTAAAGCCGCAAGCACTACAGCGCGAATGTAATGCGCAGTGCAGTCTGTCATGCGCTTGCTGTGACCCGAACATGAGTAGTTGTTTGTCACAGGGTCAATGCTTCGCCCCTGCCTGAGATATAGCCTAGACCCACACTCTCCGCAGTATAGATACCCTGCGTATTTGTCTACCTTTCCCATTTTGTCAGGCCGCTTTCTTCCCTCGTAATGCTTCTGTACTACATCGAAAGTCTTTCTGTCAATAATAGCCTCATGCGTGTTCTTAAATATGAGAATGTTTTCCGGAGCATTAGCAAGGCGCTTTTTCAGTTTGTTTGACTTGCTGTATGTCTTGAAGTTTACTGTGTCACCGCAGTATTCCTGATTTGAAAGCATATTGCGCACCGTGGTCTGACTTCAGTGATACGGTCTGTCAAGGTTTAGAGAACCCGATCGGCAGCCTGTCTTTCTGAAAGCATATACACTAGGGCATACTACCCGTTCGCAAGAAAGCGTGTCGCATATTTTGCTTGTTCCCAAACCGCTTGCACACATCTCGAATATCCGTCTTACTATCGGCGCAGTTTCAGGGTCGGGTATCAGCTTCTTTGAACCGTCCGGATCTTTCATGTATCCGTATGGTATGGTGCTTCCTACTCGTTCTCCTCTTTCGCCTTTGGCTCTCTGTACCGCCCTTATTTTTTTAGAAGTATCACGAGCGTAAAAGTCGTTGAACCAGTTTCGCATAGTGGTCATATCGTTGAAGCCGTTCACGCTGTCTACTC
>CANRDG010000104.1 GCA_947629275.1 uncultured Clostridia bacterium
TAATTGCTTGCCGAGTATCAGTGTAGACAATATTGAAACTCTTAAATATAAAATTAAGAATAAAGAAATATGTTTTCCATTGACTCAAATTGGTCGTAATTGGGTCGCGGAATTTGTGGATTCGGAGGGAAATCATATAGAGATAACTGCGACTGTATAGTATAATAAATTTAGATTTATATGACAGATTAAAATTACTTATTAAGAGCATCACTTTTGCGGTGCTTTTTCACTGTAGAACAAAAAGAGCAGCTTTCAATTTGAAAACTGCTATTTCTTATTATTGTATGTGTCCAAAAAATTACTCATTTTCAGAAACAGGAAAGCAAACCGTAACGGTCGTGCCTTTTCCTATGTTGCTGTCAATTTGTATCTGCGCGTGATGATAAATAGCCCCGTGCTTTACAATAGACAGTCCAAGCCCCGTTCCGCCTATTGCTTTTGAACGTGCCTTGTCCACGCGGTAAAAACGCTCGAAAATGCGTTCCTGTTCTTCTTTTGCAATGCCTATACCGGTGTCGCGAACTGATAGTTTTACCGTATTTTCGCTCTCGTGTATACTAATCTCCGCAAGCCCGTTTGGACGGTTGTATTTGATAGCATTATCGCACAGATTGTAAATTATCTCGTCTAAAATTTTCTGTACGCCGTTCACATGACAATGCTCGCCTATAACACGCAGCTGCACCTGTGCTTTTTCCGCTTGTGGCTGCAAACGCTCTGTTATCTCCTCAGCAAGGTCGTAAAGGTCAATATCTTCTTGCTCAAATTCTGTTTTCTCGTCAAGCTCCGAAATGCGGAGAATGTCCTGCACAAGCGTTATCATTCTCTGCGATTCATCATAGATCGATCTTGAAAAATCTGCAACGGTCTCGCTGTCTGCATCGCCCTGCATAAGCATTTCAGCAAATCCCGAAATTGAGGTCAGCGGCGTTTTAAGTTCGTGAGAAACATTTGAAGTAAATTCTCGCCGCATGATCTCGCGCTTTTTCTGTTCTTCATTGTCAATAACGTTTTTCGAGATCTTTGCCGTGAGTATCGCAGAGGCAAGCACAGTCAGCAGTATTATTACGGCTATAGGCTGCGCAAGACCGAGAAGCATGGAGATAACAGTATACTGCTTTGCCGAAACACGCAGGATATTTCCGTTTTCAAGCTTGACAGCATAGTAAACTGTGCGTTCCATGAATGTTTTAGAATATCGCACACTTGTGCCGTTGCCGTCTTTTAACGCAAGCTGTATCTCTTTTCTGTCAAGATGATTTTCAAGCTTTTCGGAGTCTGCATCTGTATCTGCAAGAACATTTCCATCGGGCGCTATAAGCGTGATACGTTCATCGCTGTTTATTTTATCAAAGTATGAAACTCCCTCCGTCAGTACAGCCGCGCCGATGTAGTCAGCCTCTTTTTTCAATTCCGATTTCAGTTGATTTTGAAAATAATCATAGAGTATACCCATTATAAGAACAACGCTCACCAAAAGCAGTAAAAGCGAGATTATCAGCGAATATCGGAATATTTTTTTATTCATTTTCTTCACCTATTCTGTAACCGATGTTTTTTACGGTCAGTATATAATTTCCTGCGCCGCCCAGCTTTTTGCGAAGATTTCTGATGTGTACGTCAAGCGTTCGTGATTCGCCGTAATATTCGCCCCATATCTTTGCGAACAGCTCCTCACGGGTGACAACTTTTCCGTCTGCTTTAAGAAGAATTTCAAGTAAAGAAAATTCTTTGAAAGAGAGCGTAACAGGTACGCCTGATACTGTAACAATATGCTTTGAAATATCTAAAGCAAGCTGAGCAAAACTGTATATTTGATGGGAATTTCCTCTGTTGCTCCGCCGCAGTACCGCACGCACTCGCGAAATAAGCTCTGTCATGCCAAAAGGCTTTGCAATGTAATCATCTGCGCCCATATCAAGCCCTGTTACCTTGTCAAATTCACTGTCCTTTGCCGTAAGCATTATTACGGGAGTTTCGGGTGAGTTGTTCCTGATTTTTTTGAGTATAGACAATCCGTCCTCCTCAGGCAGCATAATGTCCAGAAGTATAAGGTCGGGGATCTCATTTTGAAATGCGCTGTAAAACTCGGACGGCAAAGAAAAGCCCTGTGCGTTATAGCCCTCTTTATTCAAAGCATAGCATACGAGCTTTCGGATATTGTCGTCATCTTCCACTATATAGATAGTTTCCATTATCATCACCAGTTATATGATACTACTTTTTATTTATAAAATCAAGGTGCTGTCCTGTAACAGCATATATGACCCATTCCGCAATATTTTCTGCGTGGTCGCCGATACGCTCGAAATATTTTGCGATCATCAACAGGTCAAGAACAGCTTCCGCGTTTTCTTTTTCGCTGCAAATCTCTGAAATAAGCTGCTTTTTAAGCTGCATGAAAAGCTCGTCGACAGTGTCGTCCATTATAATTACCGACTGTGCTATCTGCGTATCTTGCTGAATGTAAGAGTCAATGCTTGTCGTCAGCATTTTCACAGCTTCCTGCGCCATTTTTGCAATGTGCGTTCTTAGCTGCATATCCGTGCTGCCAATGTAGCCGCCTATCTCCACAATATCCTCCGCATGGTCGCCTATGCGTTCCATGTCCGAGATCATTTTCAGCGCCGCGGTTATAAGCCGAAAATCTGCCGCTAACGGCTGTTCATGCATAAGCAGGCGCATACAAAGCGATTCAATATCACGCTCCATGCGGTCTATCTGTTTTTCACATTCTTCCGCATTCTGCTTCATTTCGCAGCTGTTTTCAGTCAGATATTTCACTGCGCAGGAAATAGCCTCTTCGCACAGCGCCCCCATTTCCGTAAGTTCCTTATTTAGCAGGCAAAGCTGCTGTGTGTAACGGTCACGCATTTAACCGAACCTCCCCGTAATGTAGTCTTCCGTCCGTTTATCTTCGGGTCTTGAAAACATTTTGTCCGTATCGCCCGATTCTATAAGCTCTCCAAGCAGGAAAAACGCCGTTTTGTCCGCTATCCTTGCCGCCTGCTGCATATTGTGAGTTACCATGACTATGGTATATTTTTCACTAAGTTCGACTGCAAGATCTTCAATTTTTGATGTAGAGATAGGGTCAAGCGCGGAAGTCGGTTCGTCCATTAAAAGTACTTCCGGTTCGACTGCCAGCGCACGGGCAATGCACAATCTCTGCTGTTGACCGCCGCTCATACCCAGCGCGCTCTTTTTGAGCCTGTCTTTGCACTCGTCCCATATCGCCGCTTTTTTCAGCGACAATTCAACGATCTCGTCTAACTTTTTTCGCGAACGTATCCCATGAATACGAGGTCCGTAGGCAATATTATCGTAAATGCTCATCGGGAACGGATTAGGTTTCTGAAACACCATGCCCACGCGTTTGCGCAGCATATTCACATCATAATTTTTGTAAATGTCCACACCGTCAAGGGTAATTTCTCCCTCGATACGACAGTCCTCGACTAAGTCATTCATGCGGTTGAGCGATTTCAGAAACGTCGATTTTCCGCACCCCGACGGACCTATCAAAGCAGTAATTTTCCGTGCAGGGAGAGTTAAATTGATGTTTGTCAATGCCTGGTGCGCGCCGTACCACAGGTTCATGTTTTTTGTTTCTATCGCATTCATTTTTTATCTCCTCTTTGAAATAATTTTGCGGTAACTTTTGCAGCAATATTCAGTAAAAGCGTAAGAATGAGCAGTATTGCAGCGATAGCAAAAGCCGTGTCAAAGTCGCCGCGCTCTTTTGCGTACATATACATTGAAACTGTAAGCGTTGAGCCTGCGCCGCCGTTTGAAACAGCCTGCGAGGGACTTAGAATCTCATTTGCCATGCCTGCCGTGAAAAGCAGCGCCGCACTTTCGCCGACAATTCTGCCGACCGATAAAATACCGCCCGTTACAATGCCGTCAATTGCAGAAGGCAAAACGGCAGTCCGTATCATATACCATTTTCCTGCGCCAAGCCCCAGCGAACTCTCTCGGTAGCTGTCGGGAACGGTCTTAAGGCTCTCCTGTGTCGTTCTGATTATAGTCGGCAAGGTCATTATCACAAGCGTGAATGCTCCTGCTTTCAGACTTGTTCCAAACGAGCAAAACTGCACAAATATCAACATTCCCACAAGCCCGTAAATGATTGACGGTATACCTGCAAGCGTTTCTGTTGCAAGCTCAATAAGGCGAACTGCTTTTTTGTTTTTGGCGTACTCATTCAGATAAACAGCAGAGCCTACACCCAGCGGCAGAACAACTATAAGTGTCATAATTATGATATAAAGCGTGCTTAACAGGTTTGGCAGTATTCCAACCGTGCCGTTTAGCAGGCTTGTTTTGCTGCTCAGAAATTTCCACGAAATATGCCCAAGCCCTTTTATCAGAATGAAACAGAGCATTCCTGCAAGCAGCAGGCAAATAATTGCCGCAGAAAGCCATACAAGACCTTTCAGAATGAGATTCCTGATTTTCCTGGTGCGTGAAACAGTTTCATTCATTTCTTATCCCTCTTTACCACGAAATTCAGCACTAAATTTATCGCCATGATGAATATGAACAGCACAAGCGCTATTGAAAACAATGCTTGCCTTTGCAGCCCCGCTGAATAGGACATTTCGCTTGCAACCGCTGTTGTAAGAAATCTCACACTGCCGAATATTTTCGGCATATTTGCAACATTTCCCGAAACCATCATGACAGCCATTGCCTCACCTATAGCCCTGCCTACACCGAGAACTACAGCAGCTAAAATTCCGCTCTTTGCCGCAGGGATAGTAACTTTGAATATGGTCTCTGTCTTTGTCGCACCCAGCGCAAGAGATGCCTCCTCGTATTCTTTAGGTACAGCTCTCAATGCCGTTTCCGAAACCGATATTACAGACGGCAGTATCATCACAGCAAGCACCAGAATCGCCGAAAACAAGTTTGCCCCGTCGGGAAGTCCGAAGAGCTCACGCACAGTCGGCACAATGACTATCATTCCCACAAGTCCGTAAACAACCGACGGTATTCCTGCCATAAGACTTACCGCTGCGCTCACTATGCCGCCAATGCGTTTTCCTGCAATTTTCGTGAGAAATACCGCGCATAAAATGCCTATCGGCACGCCGATCAAAATTGCCCCAAAAGTACCGTAAAGCGAAGTAAGAATAAACGGAATTATGCCATATTTGGGCGAATCGGCGGTCGGCAGCCATTTTGTTCCGAAAAGAAACTCTGAAAGACCTATCTCCTTTATCGCCGGAACACCCGACACCAATAAAAATACTGTTATCATCGCTACAGATACCACTGCTATAAAGCCGCAGATACCGAAAATGATGTGTGCAAATTTTTCAAAAATATCGGCGAGGGGATTTGTCCGCGGCGGCTTTTGCTGTATCTTCACTGCCGGTATAGATTTACTTTGCAACAGGAACTGCACCTGCCTTTCTGATAAATTCGTCCGCTTCGCTGCTCATGCAAAAATCATAGAATTTCTGCGCCGTTTCAGATAGCTTTTTGTCTTTCGGCGTTACAAGCAGAAAGCCTCTTTGCAGCAGGTAGTCACCGCTTAAAATAGTTTCTTCCGACGGCGTTACACCATTCACGTTCAAGGTCTTTACCGAATCTCCCACAGCCGCAAGTGATGCGTAACCTATCGCATTCGGGTTTGATGCTACGGTCTGAATAACATCGCCTGTAGAAGTAAGTTCCTGCGCGTATTTGCATTTTTCAGCCGTGCCTGTTACGGACTCAAAACCGTCTCTCGTGCCTGATGCCGCCTCGCGTCCTATGCAGACTATTGGTGAATCATTGCCACCTACTTTCTGCCAATTGTCTATCTCACCCGTATAAATTTGTGCAATCTGTTCTACAGACATATCCGCAACAGGATTTTCTGGATTGACAATGACCGCTATTCCGTCGTATGCAATAACGGTGCCAATCAGCGTTTCTTTTTCTTCATCTTTCAAATCGCGGCTCGAAAGTCCGATGTCACAGCGGTTTTCCTGTACCGCCTGAATACCTGCCCCCGAACCTGTCGGATTATAGGTTATCTTCACTCCTGTTTTCTCCTGATAGGCTTCGCTCAGAAATCCGATTACGGATTCCATTGACGTTGATCCGTCCGTTGAAACAGTCTTGTTTTCCTTTTGCTCATTCTTGCTGCCGCAGCCTACCATGCTGAAAAGCATTGTTCCTGCCATAGCGGCTAAGGCAATTTTTCTGATAATTTTC
>CANRDG010000105.1 GCA_947629275.1 uncultured Clostridia bacterium
GGCTACCAAGGTCATAAACTCATTTCTTGACACCTGCACGAATGCAGGCTATGAGGGTATGCTTTACGCAAACATGAGCACGCTTACCGAAAGCATGAACGTCAGTCAGATAGCAAGCAAACATCAGATATGGCTGGCACACTACACCTCAAAGACAAGCTACGGGGGTACATATCAATACTGGCAGTACAGCTCGACGGGAAGCAGCAAAAACGTTGACAGCGATGATCTTGACTGCGATTTCAGGTTCGTTCCCAACAAAGTAACTGCGCTTTCATTTGAAAAGAAAAGTATAGAATTAGAGGTCGGCGCAAGTACCGGCTACACGATAAACGAAACGCCAAAATACAATTTTGACACGATAACGGTCACTTCGTCCGACTCATCGGTGGCGTGCGTGGTTGACGGCAAGATATACGGCGTGAGCCGCGGCACTGCAATTATAACAGCCAGATCTAAGGGCAATAAAACTGCTGTATGCACTGTTACAGTCAAAGACCCCCTGAGCGGATACACGATAAATATTGCTGACAGTGCGGTCTACAATGCAAATGAAATAAAGCCGCAGGTCAGCGTATCAAAAGAAACTGTACTTTCAGGCACTGCGAAAGCTGACGGCAAAATATACTCGCAGCCGGCAACAAGCTCTACAGTTGCTGCAAATGTAACAAAAGGCGAAGTTCTGAAAATATCAGGCGAGATAACGGTTTCGGCAGGAAAATTTTATTTTGCCGAAAATGCCGGTGGCAAAAAAGGATTTATTCAGGCAACTAACGTTACAACTGAAAACGGTACGGTAACTCTTGCAGAAGAAAAAGACTTCAAAGTGGACTACTCAAACAACATAAATGCAGGTACTGCAATGGCGACCGTTACGCCTTTGTCAGATACTCTGTCGGGAAGCATAAGCAAAGATTTTACTATTGCCCCCTGCCCTATTGGTTCGTGTACTGTAACGCAGCTGAATCCTCAGCAATACACGGGCAAGCCGCTTGCGCCGAATGTAAAACTTTATTTCGGCTCACAGCGCCTTACAAGAGGAATAGATTACACGCTTTCTTACAGTGATAATGTTGATATTGGCACAGCTAAAATAAAAGTAACTGCCACGGGCAATTTCAGCGGCAGTATGGATCTTGAATTTAAGATAGTAAAAGAGGGCGGTGAGCTTTCAGAGCCGCAGGACATAGGCGTTATGACCGTAAACGGACTGAAAGGTTCGGAGAATGTTAAAATAACCGACGTAAGCATTACTTTTAAGGGTGATGACGGCGAAGAATACGATGCTGTAGTTGAGGCTGACGGCAGGATAACGCTGGAGGCTCTGCCGACAGGAAAATATAAGGCGACTGTTGCTCTTAAAAACTGCGCGCCAAGAGTTTATGATATTGAAGTTACAAATTCCAAACCTGCGGAACTTAACGCACAGCTGAATCTGTACGGCGATGTTACCGGTGACGGCGAGATAGACCTATTCGATTATCTGCGAGTAAACGCTTTGATAAGAAACACTATAGAACTTGACGATTACTCCGTTGCCACTGCCGACGTAACAAAGGACGGAGAGGTCGATCTGTTCGATTATCTTCGTATAAACGCTCACATCAGGCAAATACAAATGCTGTGGTAATTCAAAAATATATAAATATGTGTAGGTGAATATCAATGATAAAGAAAATTATTGCGCTGGCTGCCGGTGTGCTTATGTTTGCTGCCATGATACCTGTTATGTCTCAGGCAAAAAACGCTTATGCAGCTGACGGCGGTGCAGCTATAAGCGTTACAGCTGACAAAACGACCGCTTACCCCGGAGATGAGATAACATTTACGGTAAGCCTTACTGAAAGAGAAACGACATTTGGCGCTCAGTTTAACATGAGCATACCCAACGGGCTTACATATGTGAGCGGTTCGGGAAAACTGAACAGCGCTGCTGAAAATGTTCTTGCACACGACAGACCAAGTTTCGATGACAACACTTTGATGTATTTTGCCGGAACAAATGATTTTTCAAGAAATACTGTTGTCAATAAAGCTACGGTATTGTTTACATTTAAATGCAAGGCGGAAAAATTGGGCAGTTACACTGTTTCTGCGGATAGTATAAAGGTAGGCGGCAAAGACTTTAATTCTGTACCCTGTTCGACTTCGGGAGCAACAGTAAAAGTAGTTGAAAGACCTGTAGCTGTAACGGGCGTAAAGGTCTCTCCGACATCTAAAACTCTGAAATCCAAGGGTGAGGCTTTTGAGCTTAAAGCTGAAGTTTCGCCATCTAACGCTGCAAACAAGGCTGTTACATACAAAAGCAGCAACGACAAGGTAGCAACAGTAAGCGCAGAGGGTACTGTAGTTGCGGTTGGTAATGGCAAGGCGACTATAACAGTTACGACTAAGGACGGCGGCAAGACCGCAAAGTGCGAAGTTACAGTAAATATTCCGCACAAGCATGAACTGAAAGAAGTAACGGCAAAGAAAGCAACGTGCGCACAAACAGGAAACAACACATACTACAAGTGCGACGGCTGCGGAAAGGTATTCAAAGACAAGGACGCTAAAACAGAAACGACCGTTGAAAAGGAAACGCTCCAAAGAACGGCACACAAATTCAGCAAAAAAGAAACTACCGAAAGATACCTGAAAAGCAAAGCGGACTGCCAAAGCCCTGCGATATACTATTACTGCTGCGAGGTATGCGGAGCGGCTGACGAAAAGACATTTGAAAACGGCGATAAAGACCCTGACAATCACAAGGAAACTACGCTTGAAAAGGAAAAGAAAGCTACCGAAGAGGAAGAGGGCTACAGCGGCGACAAGGTTTGCAAAGCCTGCAAGAAGGTAGTCGAAAAAGGCAAGGTCATTGAAAAGATCGTTCACATGAAAGATGCCAAGAAAGTTGAAGCCAAGGCTGCGACCGACAAGGAAGACGGAAACATTGAATACTACGTTTGTAACGGCTGCGGAAAGCTTTACAAAGATGCGGAAGGCAAGGTAGAAATTAAACAGGCTGACACGGTCATAAAAGCCAAGGACAGTTCCTCAGAAGCGGACAGCTCCGAGATAACGGAAAGCTCTCAACCCGACGAAAGCTTAGACAGTACGGACAGTTCGTCTGCGGCGGACAGCGAAAGCAAGCTTGTTACGACCATGACAGGCACACCTTCACGCACAGACAGCGCAAGCAGCCATACAGGTCTTATGTGGGGCATAATAATCGGCGCGATAGTGCTGGCAGTTGCGATATTGGCGTTTATAATCATACTAATAGTAAAAAGCAGATAACAAAAAACAGGCTCTTGCGTTTTACAGGAGCCTGTAATTTTTTGCATATTCACATCAGCCGAGCTGAAGCATTTTATCTATACATTTACGAGAAAGTGCGATTTGCTCGCTTGTCATGATTATCTCATTTTCATTGTCGTCGCTGCCTATGGTTTTCAGCACGGACAGCACCTCATACAAAGTGGTAAGGCGCATATTAGTGCAAATAAGCCTCTGTGACAGCGGATAGAACTTTTTATCGGGGCATTTATACTGCAAATGAGCTACGATACTGTTTTCGGTGCCGATGATAAACTCTTTGGCATCGCTTTTTTCTGCATACTGCATTATACCTGATGTAGAACCGATATAGTCGGCATTTTCGCAGACTTCTTCCCTGCATTCGGGGTGAACGAGCAGCAAAGCATTTGGGTAGCGAATTTTTGCAATTGCAACGTCTTCGATTGACGCGCCATTATGTATTGGGCAGCAGCCGTTGTAAAGTTTTATATCCTTATCGGGACACTGCTTTTGAACATATCTGCCGAGGTTGCAGTCGGGAACGAACAGTATTTTCTTTTCAGGCAACGAAGAAACTATCTTCACCGCGGAAGACGATGTTACGCAGACATCGCAAAGTTCTTTGAGCGCGGCTGTGGTATTTATGTACGCCACTACCACCCTGTCAGGTTCTTTTTCTTTCATTTTTGCAAGGTCTTCGGGAGAAAGCTGCTGTGCCATAGGGCAGCCTGCATCTACATGAGAAAGGTAAACTCTTTTGTCAGGTGACAGAATTTTTGCTGTTTCTGCCATAAAGCGCACGCCGCACATAAGTACGTTTTTATTCTCTGCCCCTGCCGCCATTTTACTCAACGCGAACGAATCACCTACAAAATCGGCAATTTCGGTTATATCGGGCGTTTGGTAGCTGTGAGCCAAAATACAAACGTCTTTTTCCTTTTTAAGGCGAAGGATCTCGTCTTGTATTTCTCTTATCATAAAAACACCTCCGTTTAAAGTTCCAACATTCTCAAAGTTTTTTCATCATACACAACATCTTGTGCTTCCATATCCTCTTTTATCTGCCATGCCTTACTTGCCGAGAACACGGAGCTTACGGGGAACGGCTGGCTGTTGAGGTAGCCAAGCACTACCGCGGCAGGCTGTTTGCCGGTGGCGTTGCAAAGCTTGATAACGTTTGAAAGCCTTGCAAGATTTGCTGTGCTGACAAACTGACCCTCGATAATATTTTTAACGCTCTCCCCTTTTGCGAGCTTTGAGAAAAAGCCCTTTGCCTGCGGTGAAAACGCCATTACGGGGAAATTATGCTTTGCATACCATGTATGTTCGCGCATATCCATAGAAACGAGTGTATCGTCGCCGAGCATATCGCTGCTGAGGTGCGCGAGGCTATAGTTTATCTGGCTTATGCGAAGCGGCTCCATGCCGTTTTCTTCGGCAAATTTGTTGGCAGCTTCGATTCGTGAGGTGCGCCAGTTAGAAACGCCGATAAAATGCGCTTTACCTGACTTTACAATATCATTAAGTATGGGCATTATCTCGCTGACGGGTATGGTCTCATCGTCGCGGTGGAGAAGAAAAATATCTACATAATCAATACCCATTACCGAAAGACTGCGGTTTATATCGTACTCTATATCCTCCCTTGAAAGGCGCGAAACGTGCATATCATCGTGGCTGGGGTGACCGCCTTTGGTTACTATCAGCATTTTATCGCGGTTGCCGCGGTGCATGAGCCACCTGCCCACAACGCCCTCCGAAGAGTCTTCGCCTCCCTCTATCCACGAGCAATATGTACGCGCGGTATCTATACAAGTGCCGCCGCAGGCTGCATATTCGTCCAGCAGTTCAAAGTACGCGGGGTCGTTGTCGTGTCGCTCGAACGCCGCCGTACCAAAGGCAAGAGCAGGAACTTTTATTGAATATTTGTCGTTTTTAAGAGTGAATGTAATCATTTTTATCACCTGTCCTTTTAATACATATATTCTGCGATACAAGTTTACTATATTATAATAACATATCTTAATCGAAATTTCCACTGTTTTTGTGCAAATTATTAAAATTTTTTTTAATGAGAAAAAATACGCGGCAAGTCCTTGACAAACTGGGAAAAGTCGTGTATAATATCATATGTAAAGGTTTTTAGCTTTACAAGTGACGTGAAAGGGGCTGTTTTGTATGAGCGATATTGCAGGTATAGATAATGAAAAGTCTGCATTTGTTAAAGATCTCGGCTTTGCGGATCTGCTTTGCGTTTACGGACAGCTTCTGACCGACAAGCAGCGCGATGTGCTGGATCTGTATTATAACGAAGACCTGTCGCTTTCAGAGATCGCCGAAAACACAGGCATTTCACGGCAGGGCGTTCGTGACAGCATAAAGCGCGGAGAAGAAGCATTGACATACTTTGAAGAAACGCTTAAACTTTATGCCAGACAAAAGGCTTTTGACGAGATAATGGGCGCTATTCTTGAACAGGCAAAGAGCATACGCAAGGATCTTAGCCCTATAACATACTCGTGGATAATTCAGCAAAAGGCTGACACGCTGATAAAAGACATCGAAAACGGCATGAAGATATTTGACTGATAGATAACAGGAGGTCGGTTATGGCTTTTGAAGGACTTTCGGATAAGCTGGGCGGCGTTTTCAAGCGGCTGCGTTCACGCGGACGTCTGACGGAGAGCGACGTTAAAGAGGCTATGCGCGAGGTAAAACTTGCTTTGATAGAGGCGGACGTAAGCTACAAGGTAACAAAAGACTTTGTAAACAAAGTTACCGAGAGAGCTATAGGCGAGGACGTTCTGAAAAGCCTTACGCCGGCACAGCAGGTCATAAAGATAGTAAACGAGGAGCTTATTGCTCTTATGGGCTCGGGCGACCCGAGGATAAACATACCAAGCAAGGGAGCTTGCATCATAA
>CANRDG010000106.1 GCA_947629275.1 uncultured Clostridia bacterium
AACGCCCCGAGGACAGCCTCGGCTGTAAGTACCGCATATGCGCCAACGTTCAGGAGGAGTATGAGCAAACAGGCTGCCCCGACGGCACTACAATAATCGTGCGTGATGTGTTTTATAACGTGCCCGCAAGGCTCAAATTTCTGAAAAAAGACGTTACCGAGGGCAACGCTATCGCTGCAATAGTCAGTAAACTTGCGCTTTCTCACCCCGATGTTTCTTTCCGTTTTATCCGCGACAATAAAAATGACCTTCTCACCGCAGGCGACGGCAAACTGCGTTCGGCGGTGTATTGCGTTTTCGGCAAAGAATTTGCAGCATCGCTGCTGCCCGTAGATTATAGCTACAATGGCATAAAAGTGACGGGCTTTACCTGTAAGCCGCTTATGGCAAAAGCGAATCACTCTTTTCAGAACTTTTTTATAAACAACAGGTACGTCAAATCAATGACCTGTATGCACGCCGTTGATGAAGCCTATGCCAACAGCATAATGACGGGCAAAGTGCCTTCATGCGTGCTGTATCTGGCTATACCGCCTGAAATTATAGACGTAAACGTCCACCCTACAAAGATTGAAGTCCGTTTTTCAAACGAAAAACTTATTTATGACAGCGTCTATTTTGCAGTTAAAAATGCCCTCATGACCGAGGATAAAGAGCATGAAATGAATATCGCACAGCCTCAGCGTAAGTTTACAGACGCCCAGCTTCACCCTATGTTCAAAGACGAAAAAGCCGAGCAGCTCAAAATGACCGCGCCGAAAGTAGAACAGGTAGCTTTTCAGCAGACGGAAAAAGATACCTATAACCCTGATGTAAAGCTAAACAGCCGTATTATACAGCGCCCAGAGCCTGCCGATGATATTCACGATGATAAAGATGATAAAGAACAGCCCACGGAAGAAAATGAAACATTTCAGTATATCAACCGTTCTTCATTTGAACGCCCGCAGCAGCACGTAAGCGCGCTCATGACCGAAAGCGACAGCGAGCCTGAGCCGATAGTCCCCATCGTGATCGGCGAGGTTTTCAAAACATATATAATAGTGCAGGCAGGCGAGGATATCTATATGATAGACAAGCACGCCGCCCATGAAAGATTTATCTTTGAAAGGCTCAAAAGCGATGTAAAAAGCCTCGATACCCAAATGCTGCTCGAACCCGTAATGGTGCAGCTATCGTTCGAGGAGTACGACGCAATAGCGCAAAATCCCGAAAAAGTGCAGAAAACAGGCTTTATCATAGAACCCGACCTTGCCCCCACCGTCGCAGTAAAGGGCGTGCCGGTAATGATAGCCGATATAAACCCTGCCGACCTTGTGCCGCAGATAGCCCAGAACCTTATAAATTCCAAGGTAGACCCACAGCTTGATATTTTCGATGAGCTTTTCCATTCAATAGCCTGCCGCTCCGCAATAAAGGCAAACGACGACAGCTCGATAAGCGAGCTTGAAGTGATAGTCAAAGCCGTTTTCAACAGCGATAACTTGAAATATTGCCCCCACGGCAGACCGATAATGATAAAGCTTTCCAGAAAAGATATAGAAAAGCAATTCAAACGCATAGTCTGAGGTCGTGTTATGAAGAATGATAAAATACCTCTCGTGGCAGTCGTAGGTCCTACAGCTTCCGGCAAAACAGCCGCAGGCGTTATAATTGCAAAAGAATTTGGCGGCGAAGTTGTTTCTGCTGATTCAATGCAGATATATAAGGGTATGAGCATTGCCACCGCCAAGCCCACAGTGCAGGAAATGCAGGGCGTAAAGCACCACCTTATTGATGTTTTGGAGCCGAATACAGATTTTTCCGTTGCCGATTACGTCTCCCTCGCGCAGAATATTATTGCAGATATCACAGCGCGCGGCAAACTGCCTATAGTCGTCGGCGGTACGGGGCTTTATGTCAATTCTCTTGTGGATAATATAACCTTTGACGATACCGAAAAATGCCCCGAGCTTCGCAAAGAGCTTTTTGATTTTGCAGAAAATAACGGCGCCCATGCCTTGTGGGAGCAGCTTTTGCAGCTAGACCCCGACAGCGCCGCCGCTATCCATGAAAATAACGTCAACAGAGTTGTGCGCGCGATAGAAGTGTGTAAGATAAGCGGCGAAAAAATGTCGGTAAGGCAGTTGAAAAGCAGAGAAAACACCTCGCCATACAATAGCTGTATAATAGGTCTTAACTTCCGCAGCCGCGATGCTCTGTATGAAAGAATAAACAAGCGCGTTGATGTTATGGTAGAAAACGGTCTTTTGCGGGAGACGGAGGAGTTTTTCAAAAGAGAGAACGTCTCCACCGCCGCGCAGGCAATAGGCATTAAGGAACTAAAACCATATTTTGACGGCGAAGATACCCTTGAAAACTGCGTGGAGAAAATAAAACAGGAGACCCGCCGCTATGCAAAAAGACAGCTTACATGGTTTCGTAAACGTAACGATGTCAACTGGATATACCTTGACGATATAAATTTGTTAAATTTTAATGACGAGTTCACAAAAATTTTAAAAATTACTGTAGCCAAATCGAATATTTTATGTTATAATTATAATATGTAAGTATGAACAGACAGAAACATAATGCAGAAACTAATTTAAGGGGACATAAAAAATGAATAAGAATCTTAATCTTCAGGACGTGTTTTTAAATCAGGCAAGAAAGGATAGGATACCCGTGACATTCTTTCTTGTCAACGGCTTTCAGTTCAAGGGTGTAGTAAGAGGCTTTGACAGCTATATCGTCATCGCCGACTGCGACGGAAAGCAGTATGTGATCTATAAGCACGCCATTTCTACTATAGTACCAGCCAAGGCTATCAATATCCTTGATTCCGGTTCGCAGACCGAGTAAATGCTATGTCAAGGACGTTAAAGGTAGTCGGCGTTTTGCTGTCTTTATTTCTGATAGCGACAGTGTGCAGCCAGATATACTTTGTCACTAACGATAAGTGTACATATAACGTCGCGCTGGAATATTCCGTCTCGCAAAGTTTGTCATTCAAAGGCGTTATCGTCCGCAATGAAACAGTCATAACCTCTCCCTCGGGAGGAGTTGTAGACTATTGCTACAGCGACGGCAGCAAAATTTCCGCAGGAGCAGTGATAGCCAACTGCTATGCTTCAAAAGCCGAAATACTTTCAAAGCAGAAAAAAGAAAGCTATGAAAGCGAGATAGCAGGGCTGAAACAAGCGCAGAGCTTTGTCAATACCGAGTATTCGGACGCCGACAGCGTAAAGAGACTTATAGATGAAAAGTACGGCGAAATGGCTGACTATATCCGCCTTAAAGAGTATGAAAAGGCTAAAGACAGCGAAGCCGAGCTGAGAGTTCTGATGAATAAGTATAATGTCATCACCGGGCTGGAGAGCGACTATCAGCAGCTTATTACCTCTCTTGAAGATAAAATATCACTTGTAGATCAGGTCTATAACGAACCGACAAGTTCCGTGGTCTCCAAAAGCGGCGGCTATTTTGTGTCAACTACCGACGGTTATGAGCAGAGCCTCAACTATGAGACCATTTATGACCTCGATAAAAAGAGCATAGAAGATATAGTCAACGGCAAACCGCAGCCCGTCGCGAATGCCATAGGAAAAACATTCGATTCCTATAGCTGTAAGATAATAGGCGTTATAAATACCGATAATCCGTTTTTTGCAGATACCTATGTCAATTTCAAACTGTCTTCCAGCAGCAACGTATACAGCGCTTATGTAGAGAAGATAGATAAGGTAAACGACAAGGGAGACTGTATCATTATCCTTGACTGCGAAATGATAGACGAGTTTATAATCAAGAACAGGGTGGAGCAGATACAGCTCATATTTGACGACTATGACGGCATAAGAGTACCGCGTAAAGCGATAAGGTTCAAAGATAACCAGAAAGGCGTGTATATCATATACGGCGAGGAATATGTGTTCAAAAAAATAAACGTCGTTTATGAAGGCGACGATTTTGTCCTCTCGGAAATAACCGACGACGAAGACAGCCTTATGATATACGACCAGATAGTTATAGACGGCCGCGGCGTTGGGGTGTAGATCGAGGTTTTGTAAATGACTGAAAGTGAAAAATATCTTGTTGAAAATTATAAAACAATATGCTATAATGTAAACGAAGCCTCAGCAAAGTATGCAGGCGGCAGAAAAGTGCGTATCATGGGCGTTACAAAAACTGTCGATCCGCAGCTTGTCAACTGTTCTATAGACCTCGGCATTGACCTGCTGGGCGAGAACAGAGTGCAGGAGTATCTTTCAAAAAAAGATATATATAAACCATGCGAGGTGCAGTTTATAGGAAATCTGCAAACAAATAAAATAAAGTATATAATAGACAGCGTTTCTATGATACAGTCGGTAGGCACATTGCCGCTTGCGCAGGCAATAGATAAACAGGCTGAAAAGCACGGCAGGGTAATGGATATACTCGTGCAGATAAATATCGGCAGCGAGCTTACTAAAGGCGGCTTTGAAAAAGAGCAGACCGATGAAGCCATATACGCCATAGAGCAGCTTAAAAACGTGAGGGTCAGGGGTCTGATGACTATTCCGCCGCCCGGCTGCGGAGAAGATGTGTTTGACAGTATGCATAGACTGTATCTGGATATGAAAGAAAAACATGACCATAGCGGCTGTTTTGATACGCTTTCTATGGGAATGTCGGGAGATTATGAAACCGCAGTAAAGCACGGTTCAACTCTCGTAAGACTGGGAACAGCTCTGTACGGAGCAAGAATATATAAAAAATAGATCTTTGGAGGAAAACAAAATGAGTGTATTGAACGGATTGAAAAGTATGTTCGTTGGCGCCGATGACGATTACGAAAACGAAGATGCGGGCTATACAAGAGAAACACAGCCCGAACGTTCTTCAGCAAGAGAAACAAGAGAACCAAGAGAAACAAGAGATGGAAGGAGCAGGGAAGTTAAAATGATCGAGACAACAACAACATTGCAGATAGTTCTGGCAAGACCTAACGATTTTTCTGAGGTAAAGTCAATAGGTGACGACCTCAACGACCAGAAAACAGTCCTCCTTAACCTTGAAAGCGTTAAGGGCGAGGACGCAAGAAGAATACTTGATTTTCTTTCAGGCGTTGCGTATGCAAACGGAGCCGATATAAAGATGATGGCTCAGAAAACATTCGCAATAATGCCGAAGAATGTAGGTTTTCAGGGCGTTGACCTGATGAGCGAGCTGGAGAATAACGGATACAGCTTCTGATGAGCGAAGAATTTCCGTTTTTGCACGGGGTCACTCGTGAGGAAGAAGTCTTTGCACGAAATATCGCAGACAGAATTTCGGCAGCCGATAAAGCAGGCTATTGCAGATATACCATGTTCCTCGGCGAGCGGCAGACCGATATTGCGCTTGCGGTAATGAAAAGTAAATGCTTTGAAAGGTATTGCTTTTTCGGCGGCTACAGCGGCGAGGATTATGATTGCGGCAGAAAAATGCTTGCTATATTCGGCGAATATGCAAAGCCCAAAATTGAGGATTTTCCCATAAGAGCCGTGTC
The DNA here is from genome assembly GCA_947629275.1 of uncultured Clostridia bacterium. Taxonomy (GTDB): domain Bacteria; phylum Bacillota; class Clostridia; order Oscillospirales; family Ruminococcaceae; genus UBA7477. The sequence continues at coordinate 5,516 of CANRDG010000106.1, forward strand.
TTTTCGCTTCAAGCCGTGCTATAAGCTCACGCACCGCGATTTTCTCGGCGCACTTATGTCGCTTGAAATAAAGCGCGAGTGTATAGGTGATTTGGTAGTAGGCGAGGGAGCGTGCGTTGCCTTTTTAGCAGAGCATATCACGGACTATGTGCTGAATATAGATAAAGTCGGTAATGTCGGCGTTGAGGCGCTAGAGGGCGTTTCTGCCCTTTCTGAAATAGACCTTGCGCCAAAGCTTAAAATTGTCGAAAGTACCGTTTCATCTCTGCGTGCTGACTGTATTGCAGCTGCGGCGGCAGGCGTTTCGCGTGAAAAAGCGCAGAAGATACTCAAGGCAAAGAATTTTTTGGTCGCAGGCAAGACCGTGGAAAACAGCGACGCTCACATCGAAGAAGGCACTGTGTTCTATATAAAAGGTCATGGGAAATTCAGGCTTTCACAGGCAGGTAATGTTACGCGCAAAAACAGAGTGCGTATCGTCATAGAAAAATTTGTGTAATTAAAAAAATAAAAATTAAGGAGGCATTTGTACTATGCTTAGTCCAAGTGAGATCAGAGGAAAGGTTTTTGAAAAGTATACATCAGGCTACAGACCCGAGGACGTAGATCAGTTCCTCGCGCAGGTGGC
>CANRDG010000107.1 GCA_947629275.1 uncultured Clostridia bacterium
CGCGGGAAGAATTATTTCGCTTTTAATTTTGGGGGCGAAATAATTCTTCAGGCGTTCCCGTAGGGAACGCTGCTCCCTTGCAAGAGAGGGATTTTCCTAGTTGTAGCGCAACGCTATTTTTCCGCGTTCCATTCTGGAACGCCAAACAATGTGAAAAGTTTTTATAAAACGATTGATAAAATATATACCCACCCACTAGCCACAATCTAAGAGAGATAGCTGGCAGAATATTCTTTCAGCGGCGTGAGGGGTGGGGCGTGGTTTTTAGGTAGTGCGGATTTTGGGAGTGGAGAGTGATCGGCGCGGCGGTGAGCTGTTGTTACTGGGCGTACTTCTTGTCTCTTGCCTCTCTATAAACCGCACTAATGAGAAATTAACGTGAAAGTTGGCAGGCTTTTCTAACCTCTGACTTCTAACATCTTACATCTAAAAGGAGTATTAAACTATGCTCGACTTTTTAAAGTTTGAAAATGAGGTAGTTCTGGCTTCGCAGTCGCCGAGAAGAAAAGAGCTTTTACACTTTTTATTCTCCGATTTTTCGGTACGCCCTGCGGACATTGACGAGAGCATACCCACGGGCGTTGACCCGTTTTCGGCGGCGCAGATGATAGCCGAGAAAAAGGCTGATGCAATAAACTCCTCGGGGCTTGTGATAGCCTGCGACACTGTGGTGATAATCAATGGCGAGATACTGGGCAAGCCGAAAGATGAGAGCGATGCGCGGCATATGCTGGAAAAGCTTTCGGGAGCGGTACATGATGTTGTGAGCGGTGTGGCTTTGCGTTACAAGGGGCGCAAACGCTCTTTTTCGCAGAGGACAAGCGTTACTTTCTGCGAAATGACGGACGGTGATATTTCCGCATACTTGGCGACGGGCGAGCCGTTTGACAAGGCGGGAGCATACGGCATACAGGGATATGGGTCGCTGTTTGTGGAGAAGATAGACGGTGATTTTTTCAACGTGGTAGGTTTGCCGTTAGCGCGTTTACGTACTGAAATACTATCGCTTATAAAAGAGGCGGAGGACGTAAAATGAGTATATTTTCAAAGAAAACTGCTGTGCCGCGAGAGGTGGAGGAACTTTGCAAAAAGCGCCTTAGCAGGGTTATAGAACGCACAGGCGGCGAGGAGATAACTCTTGGCGGAAAGGGCGGTGCGTCGGTCGCAGGCGGAGAACTTGTTATCATTTGTGACGGAAAGGAAGTTTTTCGATGTGATATAAAAGGCATAACTGCTGCACAGCTTATGAGCGGAAACGGGTGCGACATAAAAGATGTCAGCGGCGGCGAAAAACGCCACATAACAGCATACTACGGAAAGAATATATAACGAAAAGACGGAGAAAATACTATGGGTAAGAAAGATTTGAAAAAGAAAGCGGAATGGGCGTGTGCAGAGCTGGAAAAATTTTATCCGGAGGCGCAGTGTTCGCTTACATACAAAAAGCCGCACGAGCTGATGATTGCAGGGAGGCTTTCGGCGCAATGCACGGACGCACGAGTGAACATAGTTACGAAAGAGCTTTTTGAAAAATATCGCAGCATCAATGATTTTGCAAATGCAGACGTTAGTGACATAGAGCGCATTATAATGCCGTGCGGACTTTACAAGACTAAGGCGCTCTCAATCGTGACTATGTGCAGGCAGATAATTGACGATTTCGGCGGCGAGATACCTGACACGATAGAAGAGTTGACACAGCTTTCGGGCATTGGCAGGAAGACTGCAAACCTTATCATGGGGGACGTTTTTCACAAGCCGGCGGTGGTGACGGACACGCACTGTATACGCATTTGCTTAAGACTGGGGCTTACCGACTCAAAAGACCCTGCGAAGGTGGAAAAGCAGCTGAGGGAGATACTGCCGCCCGAGAAGTCTTCGGATTTTTGTCATAGGCTGGTAAATTTTGGTAGAGAGGTTTGCACGGCGAGAAAAACGCACTGCGAAAACTGCCCTCTCAAAGGTGAATGTAACTACGGCAAAAAAATTGTCAGCCGTGGTTGACAAACAGGTCTTATAATGGTATAATAATAGGTAGTCTGTGTTTTTGTAAGAATTAAAAGAGAAAAATATATACAGGACAAATCAAAGCTTTTGGGAGGGTCGTTCTTTTATGGAGAACATGGAAAATGACGAAAAGACCATTGACCTGAAAATGCTGCTTCTGGGTCTGCTGGACAGAATATGGCTGATACTGTTCGTATCGGTGATATGCGCGGCGGCGGTAGGCATTTTTACAAAGATAGGTATTGACAAAAAGTACACTTCGACGGCTCAGATGTACGTTCAGAACAAAGACCCCGAAGCGCAGAACTCCGCTATTTCATCGAGTGACGTTGCGGCTTCGGCATCGCTGGTGCAGGTATGTCAGAAAGTGTTTACGAGCGATTCGATGATAGCGAAGCTTCAGGAAACGCTGACCAGCGCCGGATACCTTTTTAAAAACGAAGAGATCATTGAAATGATAGACATAACATCGCCGGACAACAACCAGATAATGGTGGTGGACGTTATCAGCGAAAGCCCGGAGATCTCTCAGCTTGTTGCAACATCGCTGGTGGCGAACGCTGACAGTGTATTCAAAGAGATAGTTAAGGTAGGCTCTGTTCAGACCATTTCGGCGGCAACTTTCCCCGAAGAACCGTCTTCGCCCAACCTTAAAAAGAACATTCTGATCGGCTTTTTGGCGGGATTTGTACTGATATGCGCTATAGTTGTTGTTATTGACATTTGCGACACGAAGATAAAGCCTACCGACAACCTTATGGATATGTACGGTGCGCCGCTTATTGCGGAAATAATGGACTTTGACGCAGACATAAAGTGAGAAACGGAGAGCAGGATATATGAGCGGTTTTATGAACGTCACGAGAAATTCAAAGAAGAAAAATCAAAAAGACGATCCGCTGAGAACGTCGGTACACGTTGCTAGAAGCCATATTCTTAATGAGAACACGAAGTTTGTTATATCGGAGGCTTACAAGCTGGCAAGAACTAATATTATGTTTTCTATTGCTTCAAGCCCGAACAAAGTAATTGCGGTAACTTCTTCTAACCCCTCGGAGGCAAAGACCACAACGACTGTAAACCTGGCGATAACGTTCGCGATGACGGGCGCAAAGGTACTGCTTATTGACGGAGACATGAGGAAGCCTTTTGTAAACAAGCTTTTCAAGCTGGACAAGAACACGGGGCTTTCTATGGTACTGAGCGGTATGTGCACGGTGGCTGAGGCTATTCGCAGCAATATAAGGGACAACCTTGACATTATAACGGCAGGGCCTATACCGCCAAATCCTGTTGAGCTTTTGGGCAGCGACAACATGAAGCAGCTGATAGACATTCTCGGCTCGCATTACGATTATATTTTTGTTGATATGCCGCCTGTAAATGTGGTATCAGACGCGCTGCTGCTTGCGCCTATTGCGGCAGGATTCATACTTGTTATAAGAGATAATTACACGAAGTATTCCGATGTTCAGCAAGCTGTGACGCAGATAAATATGGCAAACGGAAAAATGCTTGGTTTTATAAAGACTATATGCCGCGCGGATTCGAGAGGCGGCTATTACGGAAAGTACGGCAAATACGGAAAGTACAGCGACTATTACGGAGAAGCCGAAAACAGAGAGAGCAGAGAAAGCTGACAAAGCAAACGGAGGGCGATGTGATATGCTGGTAGATTTTCACTCACACATACTGCCTGCCATTGATGACGGTGCGAAGAACATTGAAGAAAGCATTAAGATACTGGATATGATGTCTGAAACCGGCGTGGACGTGGTTTACTGCACGCCGCATTTCTATCCGCACGAGATGTCGGTGGAGAAATTTTTGGAGAGGCGCAGGCAGGCTTACGGAAAGCTTGTGCCTTACCTGAAACCGCACCACCCGAAGCTTAAAATGGGTGCGGAAGTGCTGATGTCGCGCAGTTTGCTTACAAGAGATGTTCTGGAAAAGTTAAAGCTTGAGGGAACAGACTTTGTGCTGCTGGAGATGCCGTACATTCATTTTTCGCAGAACATTTATGACGGTGTTGCAGACATTGCGGAGATGAACGGCATAAAAGTTTTGATAGCGCACATTGAGAGGTATCTTGTTGCGAACAGCGAGGAAGAAGTAATGCAGCTTATGGAGGGCGAGAACGTTCTGGGACAGATAAACTGCACATCGCTGCGAAAAATGGGCGACCGCCGCCGCTGCATGAGTTTTATAAAAAACGGCTGTGTTCAGGCTTTGGGTACCGATTATCACAGGATAGAACGCGGCTACGCGCTTATGGACGAGGGTATTTCGATACTGAAAAGAAAGCTTGGGCGCGAGGCGTTTGAAAGGATATTACAGACTTCGGAAATGATAGCGGAAAACTGCGATGTTGACGAGATACTTGAAATATAAAACGCCCTCTGCAATAAGAGGGCGATAACGTTTGAATGTGGCGTTTATGATAAGGTAGATCATATTCACGCTTACGCGCAGCGCAGGAGCGCGTTCAACGCCCCACTTTTATTTGGCTATCTCACCATTTTAGTATGTCAATACGTTCGCGTATTTTACTTGTTAAGATTTTTTCACATTGCACGGCGTTCCAGAATGGAACGCGGAAAGAGAGATATGGCTTCTCATTAGGGAACGCCCTCTCTTGCAGGGCGTTCCCTCTTTCAAAATAGTCCACCGGACTATTTTGAAATTCACCCTTTGCGGAGCGCCTGCCGTAAGGGGATTTCGCCCTCTGCGGAGGGCGACGAGGGGCTCGCCCCTCGACCTGATGACCCTTTTGAAAAAGGGTCAATCGAAAACTTTTGGTTTCTTGACAGGGTTTACAATTACTGCGCTCGGACACATTTATATAAAGAAAATAATTTTTAAGATAAGAGGGATATTCTATGAGCATGAGAGAAGACCTGGAAAAGATAGAAAGGGCTGCGAAAGAGGCTTTGGAAGCTGCCGCGGACGGCAAGGCTCTTGAAGATGTGAGGGTAAGATTTTTAGGCAAAAAGGGCGAACTTACCGCAATACTAAAACAAATGGGCGGACTTTCGGCAGAGGAGCGACCCCAGATGGGTCAGCTGGCAAACAAGGTGAGGGCTGACATTGAAAACGCGGTTTCTGAAAGGGGCGCACAGCTGAAAGAACTGCTGGAGGCGAAGCGCATAAAGGAAGAGACTATTGACGTTACTATGCCCGGAAAAGCGCCGCGTGTGGGCAAGCTTCACCCCTTAAACAAGACCTTGGAGCAGGTGGAGGAGATATTCCTCGGCATGGGGTTTGAGATAGTTGAGGGCCCGGAAGTTGAGAAAGACTATTACTGCTTTGAGGCGCTTAATATGCCGCCGCACCACCCTGCGAGAGATACGCAGGACACCTTCTACATCAGCGACAGTGTGCTTTTAAGAACACAGACGTCGTCGGTGCAGGTGCGCGTTATGGAGAAAAACAAGCCGCCGATAAGGATAATATCTCCGGGCAGAGTTTACCGCTCGGACACGATAGACGCGACGCACTCGCCGCTGTTTCATCAGGTAGAGGGGCTTGTCATAGACAGGGGCGTTACCATGGCTGACCTGAAAGGAACGCTTGAGCTGCTGATGAAGCGCATTTACGGCGAGGACACTAAAATTCGTTTAAGACCGCACCACTTCCCGTACACAGAGCCGTCGGCGGAAGTTGACCTTATGTGCTACAACTGCCACGGTGCAGGCTGCCCGATGTGCAAAAACGAGGGATACATCGAGCTGCTGGGCGCAGGAATGGTACACCCGAAAGTGCTTGAAAACTGCGGCATCGACCCCGAGATATACAGCGGTTTTGCGTTCGGCATAGGTCTTGAAAGGCTGACAATGGGCAACTTCCAGATAAAAGACATGAGAATGCTTTACGAAAATGACGTGAGATTCTTAGATCAGTTCTGATATTATACAGCATAAGATCATGCAGGAGTGTACGAAAATGGATCTAAACAACAGTTCTATATACAAGTGCCTGACGAAAGGCAAAAAGCCGGTCGGCAAGATAGTTGGCTACGCGATATGGGGGATATTGATATTCTTTATTGTGTGGTCGATAGCGTTTGCCGCCTTTCAGACAGAGGCAAGTATGATAATCGGCGCTGTGATAGGTCTGGCGGCGGT
>CANRDG010000108.1 GCA_947629275.1 uncultured Clostridia bacterium
TCACCTTCGATGATCTGCAAATTTTGTATCAGTTTGTCGCATTATGACATATTATGTATCGGGAAATAAATTCCCCTGTAAGACTTATTCCGATACAGAAAGGCAGCGGCATAATGAACGGAAAAACTTCGGGCAAGATGTCCGTCAGGAAAAAGATCCTTATTGTTATTATCCTGCTGGTGCTCATGCTGATATGCTTTCTGCTGGGTATGCTTACGCAGTCGCTGAAAAAACCTCGCGGCGGCGGTATGCGCTTTGAAGCAGGCGTAGGCGTTGCCACAAATACTGAAACGCCTACAGATGAACAGGGCATAGCCGTTAAGGGAATGACACAGATGTTCATACCGGCAGGCGAAAAAACTGTCGCGGCAAATTTTGAAAACCCCAAGGAGAATATGGGTCATTACTACCTCACTTTTGAACTTAAAGCTAAGATAGACGGCAAGTACGAGATCCTCTATACCTCCGACCTTGTAAAGGCAGGCGAGCAGGTCAGCAGCATTACCCTTTCGCAGCCGCTTGAAAAAGGCGAGTACAGCGCGGTGCTGCACATACAGCCTTACAGTATATCGCTTGCCCCTACAAACAACGCGGATATCCCCATAACACTTATAGTTTCATAGATCTGCAAAGGAGTGATCAATATGATGAAAAAACTTCTGACGGCTGCCGCAGTGCTCTTGTTTTTGCCGTTCACCGCATCGGCAGAAACGATAGACCAGTCGGCGGCGGACAAAAGCAGCACGATAAGCGTAGACCATTATGTCGATGTTTCATATACGGTCACTATCCCTGCCGGCGTTACTTTTACAGACAGCGAAAAGGTCGTTGAAAGACCGCTTCAGGCTAGCGGCGTATTTCTGAATGAGGGCGAAAAGCTGAACGTCTATGTCAGCAGCCAGAATGGGTTCAGAATGGTAAACAACAGCGGATATATTGACTATTATATGAAAGTGAACGCCGGCGAGCCCATAAGCGGCGACAACGTAAAAGTAATGACCGTTGCCGCAGGAGATAACTCAGGCTGGGCGCTGCTGGAATTTGGCACGGCACTGTCAGACGAGCATCAGGCGTATGCAGGAATATACTCCGATACGCTTACCTTTACGGTAGCAGTTGAATGAACCTTCAAGCCCGGCGGCGAAAGCCGTCAGGGCATTATTTGTGCCCCAACATTGACAAGCAGTCTGCAGTGTGATAAAATTATATTAGTTTTAAGAAAGGGGCATTTTTATGAAAGTACTTATCATCAATGGCAGTCCGCGAAAGGGCGGCAATACAAGCATAGCGCTTGGCGAAATGGAGAAAGTTTTCGCGCAGGAGGGCATAGACTGCGAAACTTTGCAGATAGGCGGCAAGGATATTCGCGGCTGCACGGCGTGCGGAGGCTGTGCAAGTCTTGGAAAATGCGTGTTTGATGACATTGTGAACGAGGCGGCAGTTAAATTTGAGGAGGCGGACGGACTTGTTGTGGCAAGCCCCGTTTACTATGCCTCAGCCAATGGCACGCTGATCTCGTTTCTTGACAGACTGTTTTACAGCAGCGGTTTCGACAAGACGATGAAAGTTGGCGCAAGCGTTGTTTGCGCGCGGCGCGGCGGCTGTACGGCAACATTTGACGAGCTTAACAAATATTTCACCATTACGGGTATGCCTGTAGTTTCCAGTCAGTACTGGAACGATATTCACGGACGCGAAAAAGGCGATGCCGAAAAAGACGACGAAGGCAGACAGACCATGCGCGTCCTTGCAAGGAACATGGCGTTTCTGATAAAGAGCATAGCCCTCGGCAAAGAAAAATACGGCTTGCCGGAAAAAGAACCGTGGACTCCCACGCATTTTATTAGATAACAAAAAAGGACTGCTTTATGCAGTCCCTTTTTATGTGCATTTTATTCTTTTATGCTGTCGTCCGACGTGCTTTCGTCAGGCTCGTTTTCTTCCGCCTGAGATATATCTAAAACAACGTTAGCCATGCCGCTTTCAGATGTCAGCCAGTTTGTCAGCGTTTGCTGTTCGTCATCTGAAAACTCTCCGTCTGCGGTGCATGAAAAGAGCAAATATTGCGAATTTCCATCGGTCATAACGCCGCACTTACAGCCGCTCAACTTTGTAAAAATGCTGCCTGCTCTCTTTGAAATGTCAGCGCAGTCTATGTGGTCTTTAAGATCATTTTCAAGCTTGTCAATAGTCTGTTGCTGCTGCTCAAGAAGGTCCTCCAGACCGTGTATCGTGTTTTCCTGCACTGCAATAGTTACCTTGTCGCTGTCCTCGCCCTCTATGCTTTTGTTCTGCGTTACGTGTATCGTAAATCCGTCAAGGTCGTAATCGTCAAGGCGGCTTTCAAGCTCGGCAATTTTTTCGTCCGAGATCTGCATACCGACTAGCGAAACCGATATTTTCTTATCTATCTTGTCAACGCTGCTCTGAACGAGCTGAGTGTCAGAGAAAACAAATTCGTTTTCAAGATAGTCGGCAATGTTTCTTTCAAGCACCGAAGAATATACCGTGTATGCACCAACAAGTATGCTCGGTATTACGGTCACGATTATAAGTACAGTTATTATGCGGCTTATGCGTTTGTGCTTTTTAGCATCGAGTTCTTCGCGAACGGGCACACCCAAAAGCTTTGTAACTATTAAAGCCGACAGCGCGATGAACAGCGTGTTTATAATGAACAGATAACCGGCGCCCAAAACAAAATTCAGCTGCATTGTTGCAATGCCGTAGCCTGCGGTGCAAAGCGGTGGCATAAGAGCCGTTGCTATAGCTACACCCGGGATAACATTGCTTGCCTTTTTGCGCGTGTTGCCTATGCTGCCTGCAATACCGCCGAACAGCGCTATCATAACGTCCCAAAGGGTAGGGCTGGTGCGCGCTATCATCTCGCTTGTCGCAACGTTGAGCGGCGACAGCTTGAAGTATATCACGGAAGTTATAAGGCTTATCACCACCTGCGTGGCAAAGCGTGATGCGGCGTGCCTCAGCATCGGCAGGTCGCGTATAGCAAGCGAGTAACCCATCGTAAGTATGCCGCTCATCAGCGGTGAAATAAGCATCGCACCGATTATTACCGCCGTGGAGTTAACATTAAGACCTATAGATGCAATAAGGATCGCCATCATAAGTATCCACATATTCGCTCCGTGGATAACTGTGTTTTCCTCCATCATGTCGTGCAGCTCATCATAATCGAGCATATTGCTTCGCATATCGAGCAGACTGTGGAAATAGTCTTTAAGTGGGTGTTTCGTTTTAACTTCCTCGTTCATATGTATTACCTCTGTAAAGTGATGTTTGATATAATTATAACACTGCACCGCGCAAAATGCAACACAAATTTACCGCACTTGACATTCAAATATATGGGTGATATAATAATTGTAACAAATATTCAACGCAAAGAGGTGTTATTTATGGGCAGCAAAGAGCTTGAGTTCAGCGAGTTTCTTTCCGGAGGCGTACAGAAGATAGTTGCAAGGGCAATGGTTATTGCAAACGGCGACCGCAGAGAAAGCCGCTTTTTCGCCGAGTTTATGATGTCTTCGGCAGTGGATTCTTTCAAACGAAGCGTGCGCGCCGCAAACGGCGAAAACATACCGCCGTTTCTGATTGCCGCAATATCGGGAAGCTGTAATCTTCACTGCGAGGGCTGTTATTCGCGCAGTAACGGTTACTGCTCCGACTGTGCAAAAGCTGACGAACTTTCTGCTGATGACTGGAAAAAGATATTTTCCGAAGCGGAATCACTCGGCATAAGCTTCATACTTGTTTCGGGCGGTGAACCGCTTATGCGCAGAGATGTTCTCAAAGTCGCATCGCAGTTTCGCAAAATACTTTTCCCGATATTCACAAACGGCACGCTCATAGATGATAAATACTTGGAAATGTTTTTAAAATGCCGCAATCTTTTGCCTGTTTTCAGTATAGAGGGCGAACATGATCGTACCGACAGCCGCAGGGGCGAGGGCGTTTACGAAAGTGTGAAAGAAACAATGAAAAAACTGTGCGGCGCGCGTGTGCCGTTCGGCGCTTCAATTACCGTAACGCATGAAAATCTGCAAGAGGTGACTAGCGTTGGATTTGTGCGCTCTTTGCAAGATGACGGCTGTAAACTTGTGGTGTATGTCGAAGTTGTCCCCGTAACGGAAAATATGCGCGCTTTGGCGTTGTCAGACGACGACCGCGAATATCTCAAACAGCGTGTTGACAGCCTGCAAGAAAATAATGCGCAAATGATCTTTCTATCTTTCCCGGTCGATGAGGAAAACACTGGCGGCTGTCTGGCGGCTGGCAGAGGCTTTTTCCATATAGATGCGAGCGGCAGCGCACAGCCTTGCCCGTTCTCACCCTATTCCGATACGAACATTAAAGAAACATCACTGCTGGGCGCTCTTCAGTCTCCGCTGTTTACAAAGCTTCGCGGCAGTGGTATTCTCACCGATGAAACAGGCGGCTGCGTGCTTTTTCAGAAAAAAGAAGAAGTTGAAAAAATGCTTTGATAAAAAAACTCAGCCGCTGAAAAAATTGCGGCTGTTTGTATCTGCAAGCTATTGACAATATTTAAAATATGGTGTATACTAATTTTGAAAGGAGGAAAAGATATGAATTTTTATATAAGCGATACCCACTTCGGACATGAAAATATTATACGGCTTTGTCAGCGACCTTTTTCAAGCATTGAAGAAATGGACAGACAGATGATAGAAAACTGGAATTCGCGAGTAGGCAGTGAAGATACGGTATACATCTTAGGCGATATGATGTTTCGTAATAAGGACAGCGCAAACAATTATCTTGAAAAGCTAAACGGCAAAAAACGGCTGATAGTCGGCAACCACGACCGCTCTTGGATTCCCCAGTGCCCTATGGATAAGTATTTTGAAAGTGTTGATAATCTGCTATATATCACAGACGGCGGCAGACAGCTTGTTTTGTGCCACTATCCTATGATGTCGTGGCCGCATATGCAAAGGGGCAGCTATATGGTGTTCGGACATATACACAACACCACGGGGCAGCCCTTCTGGCAGCTGATCAAGGAAAATCCGTTTATGCTAAATGCAGGCGCTGATGTAAACTGCTATATGCCTGTAACTTTTGAAGAAATGGTCGCGTATAACGAGGCCTTCAAGGCAGACAGATAGGCTCGCCGCAGTCGGTTATGCTGTCTGTCAGCAGACCTGCGGCAAGGGTCGCCATGGATATAAGCGGCGTTTGCGTGTTTTTGGGATACAGCATAAATTCACAAGGTTCGTATACCTTGCCGCCAAAGCTTTTTATGTTTCTTTGTAAAGATACCATTAAACGCCCTTTTTCAATGCTCGAAAGGCTGAATGTCGCCTTGTCGGACGTGCCAAGTGTCACGAGCGGCATATTACCCAGGCGCCGCATTTTTTCACTAAGCGAATAGTGGGGAGCTATCATAGCCGCACCCTCGCAGTTAAGGCTTTGGGGAAGGGAAGTAAGAAGTACAGTGTTGCAGCCGCGCATATTTTTGATGTACTTCGGAAGATAAGTAAAACAGCCGTTGTCGTCAAAAAAGTAAATGCAGTCCATAATTTACCTCTTATCCGCGGTAATAGCCGCTGAAAATATTTTAACCGCACCAAATGGCAATATGTATTTTCCGCGCTGACAAAAAATTCAATTTTAGCTGATCTAACTAAAAAATCGGAGGCATTGAATATGAAAAACACCAGAACAGTTGTTACGATAAATGATTACGGAAGAATATCGGTCTGCCTGAAAGGGATTATGGAGCAAAAAGGATTTACAAGAAACAGCCTCGCTCACGCGACAAACACGCGGTTCGAGGTAATAAACAAGTGGTACAACGACAACGTTGAGAAAATGGATCTTGACATTTTGGCAAGAATTTGTTATGTACTGGACTGTACACCCGATAAGATAATAAAATATATTGAAAATTAGCCGAGAATGTGGTATAATATAGAGCAGTGGAGAGCCGAGCCCAAGTCGGTTTTTGCAGGCATATTTCCGCCAATACGTCGTTGCCCTCCCTTGCCATATGCCAGTATGCCTGCGGTCGGTCGCCTAGTCTTGACGAAAATCTGCTCTGCAAAAACTGCTTCCTACAAATACACCTA
>CANRDG010000109.1 GCA_947629275.1 uncultured Clostridia bacterium
CTGCTGCCCGAGTATTCTTCAAATTTTGCTTGTTTGCTTTGCTGCGCTTTCGGGCGGTCGTAAGTCTTGGTATCAATAACCGGTGTTCCCTGCCCTTTTTGTTCTTTCGGTTCGCCCTGCGGTTTTTGAGTACTCTGCGGCTCGGGCTGAGAATTTATCGCGCTTAGTATCTCAGCCGCCTTAGTCTGCTCGGCAGCTTTGGGTCTCTGCCCCGCAATGTCAGCTTCGGGCGCAGCAAATCTTTGCTCCGAAAGAGGCGTGCGCGGCGCTTGCGCTTCATGAACTTCCTGCTGCGTTTCACTGACCTGCGCTTCTTTGCTTTCGGTATGTTCTGTATTTCCGTTATTGCCGTTCGCCTGCTTTAAACGCTCCGCACGCTTTTGCATGGCTTCGGCAATTATATCGTTTATATCTTTTTCTTTATTGTCCGACATAATACTCTCCTTACTTTCACATATTGTTACAGTTGTCTAAAAAACAGTATAACACATTACGGGGCGAATGTCAAATATTTTGTTGACACGGAGAAAAATATATATTATAATGTATGTAGTATTTTTGATATTATCACGAATAATTTGCTATAATATTTAACAAAATGAACGGAGGATAACTATGTCACAAAAGAAAATAACGCTCGTCATAATGGCGGCAGGAATGGGTTCGCGCTTCGGCAAGGGCATAAAGCAGCTCGCAAATGTAGGTCCCAACAACGAGATAATAATGGATTACTCGATATACGACGCTGTAAAAGCAGGCGTGGGCAAGGTAGTGTTCATTATAAGAAAGGACTTTGAGGAGCAGTTCAGAGAAAGCATAGGGGACAGGATCTCGAAAATAGTTGAGACCGAATATGTTTACCAGCATACCGATATGCTTCCCGACGGCTACAGCGCACCCGAAAGAACCAAGCCTTGGGGCACGGGACACGCGATACTTTGCTGCAGGGGCGTTGTTAAAGAGCCTTTCATTATTATAAATGCCGACGACTTTTACGGCAGACAGGCGTTTTACAGCCTTGTTGATTTCCTGCGCGAAAATGACGACCCGAAAACCTTGGGCATGGCGGGTTTTATACTGAAAAACACGCTTTCCGACAACGGCACCGTAACAAGGGGCGTTTGCGGCGTTGACAGCGAAAATTGCCTGAGCAGCATTAAAGAGACCTTTGAAATACGCCGCTGCGATGACGGCAAGGTGCGCTCTCTGAAAACGAACGAGGAGATAGACGAAAACAGCTATGTTTCGATGAATATGTGGGCTTGCACACCCGAATTTATTGATGCTCTGGAAGACCGTTTCAAAACGTTTCTTAAAGATAATATAAACAATCTGAAGGCCGAATTTCTTCTGCCGATAATAATTGAGGAAATGCTGGGCAACGGCGAGTGCAAAGTTAAAGTTTTTGAAACAAACGACAAGTGGTTCGGCGTAACTTATGCCGAAGATACGCAGCTTTTCAGAGATTGCATAAGAGAACTTATCAAGGCAGGGGAGTACCCCGAAAAACTTTGAGCGTAAAATATAAATGTGGTTCGCCGTCGCTTATTTTGCGGCGGCGATTTCAAAGGGGCGATATTTTGAACGAGATAAACGATACAGTATGCGCCGTTTCAACTCCGCCTGCGGCAGGGGGCATTTCGGTAATTCGCATAAGCGGCGAAAAGGCGATCGAAATTGCGGCGGCGATCTTTTGTCCGTTCGGCGGCGAAAAAGTAACTGACATGAAAGGTCACACCTGCGTTTACGGCAAGGTGGTGTATGGCGGCGAGCGGCTTGACGATGCACTTCTTACCGTGTTCCGCGCGCCGAAAAGCTACACCGGCGAAAACGTTGCGGAGATCTCATGCCACGGCGGCGTGTACCTTTCAAGGCGCGTACTGCGTGCCTGCATTGAAAGCGGTGCAAGACCTGCCGAAGCAGGGGAGTTTACCAAGCGCGCTTTTCTGAACGGCAAAATGTCGCTGACGCAGGCAGAGTCGGTCATGGAACTCATATCTGCAAGCGGTGACAGCGCTCTGCGCAGCGCCAACGGCGTAAAAGAAGGCAGGCTTTTCAGGCAGATAAACAAGGCGTGCCAAAAGCTTCTCAGCCTGCTTGCCGACCTAGCGGCGTGGAACGACTACCCCGACGAGGATATTCCTGCTGTGGAGCAGGGCAGCATGGAAATTGCGCTCGATGATGTTTCTTTTGCGCTGGAGGGAATTTTGAAAAACTACGACAGCGGCAGGATATTCAGAAACGGCTGCGATACCGCGATAGTTGGCAAGCCGAATGTAGGCAAGTCAACTCTGATGAATATGCTGCTGGGCTACAGGCGGTCGATCGTTACCGACATTGCAGGCACAACGCGCGACGTCATTGAAGAAAGCGCGGAAGTCGGCGGCGTTTTGCTGCGCCTTAGCGACACGGCAGGCATTCACACCGCAGGCGATGAAGTCGAGAGCGTTGGCGTTGACCTCGCGCAGGGAAAGCTGGAAAGCTGCGAGCTGGCTCTTGGAGTGTTTGATTCTTCTCAGCCGCTTGACGGCGACGACAGGCAGATAATTGAAAGTCTGCGCGGCAAAAACTGCATTATCATTCTTAATAAAACAGACCTCGGCGTGAATGTTGACAAGAGCGAATTTGCCGATTTTCCGCTGGTAGTTGAGGTATCTGCAAAGAACGAAAGCGGCATGGAAGACCTGGAAAGCGCTGTGGTGAAAGCCCTTGGTCTGCGTGAGTTTGACCCACAAAACGCGCTGTTTGCAAACGAGCGGCAGAAGGCGTGCGCGCAGGAAGCTTTGAAGTATACGCAAACGGCGAGGGCAGCTTTAGCAGGCGGTGAAACGCTAGATGCGGTGACTATCTTGATAGATAAAGCCGCCGACTGCCTTATGGAACTTACCGGCGAGAAGGTAACAGACGCGGTGGTAGAGCAGGTGTTTCAACGTTTTTGTGTTGGAAAATAAATGTTCCACGTGGAACAGCCTAGGGCTTCGTGCTGCAATGTTCCATGTGGAACAATTTAATAGAAAGGGGCAGAAAAATGCCTTTTACCGATGAATTTGACATAGTGGTGGTAGGTGCAGGTCACGCAGGCTGCGAGGCTTCGCTGGCTGCCGCACGCCTTGGAATGAAGACTGCGCTGTTCACCATTTCACTTGATTGCGTGGCGAATATGCCCTGCAACCCCTCTATAGGCGGCACTGCAAAGGGACATTTGGTTCGCGAAATTGACGCTCTCGGCGGTGAAATGGGCAAGGCCGCTGATGCAACTTTTCTGCAAAGCCGTATGCTGAATTTAGGCAGAGGACCTGCGGTACACAGCCTCAGGGTGCAGTCTGACAGGGTGAAGTATCACGCATACATGAAAAGCGTTGTTGAGCAACAGGAAAATTTGTATCTAAAGCAGGGCGAAGTAACGGCTGTTACGTTTGAAAACGGCTGTGTTTCTGGCGTTATGACAAAACTTGGTACGTGCTACAGCGCAAAGGCGGTGATAATCGCGACAGGCACTTATCTTAACGGCGTTGTACACGTCGGCGAGGTCTCATATGCGAGCGGCCCTGACAATGTTCTGCCTGCGACACGTCTTTCTGATTCGCTGACAGAGCAGGGGATAACCATACGCAGATTTAAGACCGGCACGCCTGCGAGGGTACACAAGCGTTCTATAGATTTTGAAAAGCTTGAGCGGCAGGACGGCGACGAAAAGATAACGCCGTTTTCGTTCACGCATGACGAGGGCGAAAAGCTTGAAAACAAGGTGTGCTGCTATGTTGGCTACACGAACGAAGAGACCCACCGTGTTATTATGGAAAACATCGAAAGATCGCCGATATATTCGGGGCGTATACACGCGATAGGGCCGAGATACTGCCCCTCGATTGAGGACAAGATAATGCGCTTTCGTGACAGGGAGCGTCACCAACTGTTTATAGAGCCAATGGGGCTCGATACCGATGAATACTACTTGCAGGGCATGAGCAGTTCTCTGCCGGAGGAAGTGCAGCTTGAATTTCTGCACACGATAAAGGGGCTGGAACACGTTGAGATTATGCGCAACGCATACGCCATCGAATACGACTGCTGCGACCCGACAGAGCTTTTGCCGACGCTTGAATTTAAGAAAATTGGCGGACTTTTCGGGGCAGGGCAGTTTAACGGCACGAGCGGTTATGAAGAGGCGGCGGCGCAGGGGCTTATTGCAGGCATAAACGCGGCTTTGAAGCTGAAAGGACGGCAGCAGCTTGTGCTTGACAGGGCGACTTCGTACATCGGCACGCTTATAGACGACCTGACGACAAAAGGCTGCTCAGACCCGTACAGAATGCTGACCTCGCGCAGTGAATACAGGCTGCTTTTGCGACAGGACAACGCGGATATGCGGCTCACGCAGACAGGGTATGATGTGGGTCTTGTTCCACGTGGAACATTTGAAAAATTCTTAGAGAAAAAGCGACTTGTGGAAGGCGAAGTCGAGCGCGTTAAAAAGGTTAATATTGCGCCGTCGCAGGGGTTGACGGAGTACTTGGAGTCGGTCGGCTCGGAGGGGATAACCACGGGCGCGAAGCTCTCGCAACTGCTAAAAAGGCCGCACGTAACATACGACGGCATAATAAGGTTTGACGAAAGCCGCCCCGAGCTGCCCGACGCGGTGCGCGAACAGGTGGAGCTGCAAATAAAGTACGAGGGCTACATTGCCATACAGCAAGAGCAGGTAGACGCTATGCGACGACTGGAGGCGAAAAAACTGCCGCAGGGAATGGATTATTCGCTAGTGACGGGGCTTAGGCTGGAGGCAATAGAAAAGCTGAACAAGATCCAACCGCTGTCGGTAGGTCAGGCAGGGCGCATTTCGGGCGTGAACCCTGCCGACGTGAACGTTTTGCTCGTCTGGCTGGAGCAGCACAGGCGCACGCAGAAGGAGGACTAAATGGCTATAGATCTAATGCGGCTGGCAGGGCTTTTTGAGGACATAGGCATACAGCTTGACGAGGAGCAGGGGCAGCGTTTTTTATCCTACGCGCGGCTGCTTTTGGAATGGAACGAAAAAATAAACCTCACCGCGATAACGGACGGAGAGGGGATAGAGCAGAAGCATTTTCTTGACAGCGTGCTGCCGTTTACAAAGGTGCAGCTACCGCAGGGGTGCAGTGTGATAGACATCGGCACGGGGGCAGGGTTCCCGTCTTGCCCGATGAAGATAGTGCGCGGTGACATTAAACTTACGCTGCTCGACAGCCTGAACAAGCGGATAAATTTTCTTAAAACGCTGTCAGACGAGATAGGGCTGGAAGCGCAGTGTGTTCACGGTCGTGCGGAGGAACTTGCAAAGGGCGATATGCGCGAGGGGTACGACTGTGCTGTTGCGAGAGCAGTGGCAAGGCTTAACATATTATGCGAATATTGCCTGCCATATGTAAAGGTAGGGGGAATGTTTGCGGCTTTGAAAGGTTCTTCTGGGGGAGAGGAGCTGGAAGAAGCAAAAAATGCCGTAAAAACGCTCGGCGGAGAGGTTGAGGACTTTGAAGAATACTGCCTGCCGTGCGGCGACAAACGAACGCTTATTGTGATAAGAAAGACAAAGCCCACCGACGCGCGCTATCCGCGAAACAAGGGGCAGATGATGAAGAAGCCGCTGTAGGGCAATTAAACGGACAACTGTGGCAGGTCAAACGCGCTCCTGCGCAACAAATAAAATAAAGACGGCTAAGGGAATGAAAAAGCCGTAGAGGGGTATAAACATGAGCAAAGAACCGATAATAATTGAGACGAACAGGCTGCTGCTGCGCCCGATAACGCTTGACGATGCGCAGGCGTGCTACAGCTGGAACAGCGACGAAAGAGTTACAAGGTTTATGTCGTACTCAACGTACACTGATATTGCGCAGACAGTCGAGTGGATAAGGTCGGCTATGGCAAATGAGAAGGAATGGCTGTGGGTGTTTGTGCTGAAAGGCGAAAGCAGGGTCATTGGCTCGGGGAGCATTCGGCCAAGCGCGCTGATGCAGGGCTTTTGGGGCATAGGATATAACCTCCACTATGATTATTGGCACAGGGGCTACTGCACCGAGGCGATGAAAGCTATTGTTGATTTTGCGCACCGAGAGCTTGGTGT
>CANRDG010000110.1 GCA_947629275.1 uncultured Clostridia bacterium
AAAGAAATGCTCGTAAAACGCTCGGGAATGGATTTTCGCTTGGTGTGCCAAGGGTGCGGACACGAGATAATGATACCGCGCTCGAAGGCTGAAAAGAACGTAAAAAAGGTCATCAAGCCGGAAAATAATGATAATAATCAATAATTCAGTAAGATAGTGAGAAAGGATAGTTTTAATGTTTGAAAAGCTGAAAGCTCTTTTGGAAAAGTATGACAATATAAATAAGCAGCTTATGGACAGCGATGTCATATCCGACCAGGAGCTTTATAAGAATCTGATGAAGGAGTATAAAAACATTACCCCTATCATCGAAAAATACAAAGAGTACCTCAAAGCGCAGGCGGCTTTTGATGAGGCGGTTGAGCTTTTAGATGCAGGCGGCATGGACAAAGACTTCAAAGAAATGGTTCAGGCGCAGTATGATGAATCTAAAGAAAGCATGGCAAAGACCACGGAAGAGCTGAAAATACTTCTTTTGCCGAAAGACCCGAATGACGATAAAAACGTTATTATTGAGATACGCGGCGGCGCAGGCGGTGAAGAGGCTTCTCTGTTTGCAAATTCTCTTTATAGAATGTACACCATGTATGCAGAGTCAAAGGGCTGGAAAATAGAGGTGCTTAATGCTAACGAAACGGAGCTTGGCGGTTACAAGGAGATATCGTTCAGTATTCAAGGCGAGGGTGCGTATTCCAGACTGAAATACGAGAGCGGCGTTCACAGGGTGCAGAGAGTGCCTGAGACCGAATCTCAGGGCAGGGTGCATACATCTACAGTAACTGTAGCGGTACTGCCCGAGGCTGAGGAGGTAGAGCTTGAAATTAACGAGGCAACAGACCTTAAAATTGACGTTTTCAGAGCGTCGGGTGCTGGCGGTCAGCATATAAACAAGACAGAATCAGCCGTCAGGATAACCTATCTTCCCACGGGGCTTGTTGTTGAATGTCAGGACGAGAGGAGCCAGTATAAAAACAAGGACAAGGCTATGCGCGTTCTGCGTTCAAGGCTTTTGGAAGAAAGACAACGCGCGCAGACCGATGAAATAGCCTCGGTAAGGCGTTCACAGGTTGGCACAGGCGACCGTTCGGAGAGGATAAGAACGTACAACTTCCCCGAGGGCAGGCTTTCAGACCACAGGATAGGTCTTACTATATATAGGCTGGAATATATTCTTAACGGAAACTTAGATGAAGTTATAGATGCGCTCGCGACTGCCGATCAGGCGGCGAAACTTTCCGCGCAGGAAGAGGAATAAATATGCAGCGGTATGAAACTAAAATGCTCTCCGACTGCGATGAGGATATAGCATATGCGGCGCAGCTTTTGAAAAACGGCGAAGTCGTTGGCATACCTACCGAGACGGTTTATGGGCTTGCCGCAGATGCGGAAAACGAAAGCGCGGTAAAGAAAATTTTTGAGGCAAAGGGCAGACCGTCGGATAATCCGCTGATAGTGCATATCTCGGATATATCTATGCTTGACAGGCTTGTCAGCGTTGTTTCGCCCGTCGCACTTAAATGCGCGGAGCGTTTTTGGCCCGGACCGCTAACTATCGTTATGCCAAAAAGCGATAATATCCCGTATGTTACAAGCGGCGGACTTGATACGGTAGGCGTGCGTTTTCCGTCGCACAAAACGGCGCAGAAGATAATTTCTGCCTGCGGAAAGGCTTTGGCAGCGCCGTCTGCAAATCTTTCGGGAAGCCCCAGCCCTACGCTTGCAAAGCACGTTTTGGACGACATGAACGGGCGCATACCTGCTATTGTTGACGGCGGAAGTTGTACCGTTGGCGTTGAATCAACGGTAATAAGCATAGAAAATGACGTGATACGCGTGCTTCGCCCCGGTATGGTGTCTGTAGATATGCTGAAAGATGTCTGCGAAAATGTTATAGTTGATGAGGGCGTTCTGGAGCAGCTTGATATTACCGCAAAGGTGCGCTCACCCGGCATGAAATACAAGCATTATTCGCCCAAAGCGCAGGTATATATTATTAAGGGCGGTACAAGGGACGTGGTTACATATCTTGAAGAACATATACATACGCAGAAAGATATTGCAGTAGATTTCTGCGGCGAACTTGCAGGCGACCATGTAAGGGTGCTGCCTTACGGCAGTACAGCGAAAGAGCAGGCACAAAACCTTTTTGCAGTGCTAAGAAATTGTGATGACATAGGCGCTGAAAGGGTATTCGTGCGCTGCCCTGACAAAAGCGGCGAGGGTCTGGCGGTGTATAACAGGCTTTTACGCGCGGCGGCTTTCAGGATAATTGAGGTATAATTAAAGAACGGCGGTCATTTTATGGATAACAAAACGTATGTTATAGGTCTTACGGGGCAGAGCGGCTCGGGCAAAACGCTTGTGAGCGATCACCTTAAAAATTGCGGCTACAGCGTTATAAATGCAGACTTAGTCGCAAGGCAGGTGACTGAAACGGGGAGCGATTGCAACAAGAACCTTGCCAAAATTTTTCCCGAATGTTTTGACGAGAAGCTTTGTCTTGACAGGCGAAAGCTCGGAAAAATCGTCTTTAACGACGGGCAAAAGCTCAAAATGCTAAATGATACAATTTTTCCGTATATAAACGGTCTTATAAAAGAGCAGATAAATAATCTTACAGAAAGCGGAGCTGAGGTCATTGTTTTAGACGCGCCAACGCTGTTTGAGGCAGGGGCTGACAAACTTTGTGATATTATAATAAGCGTTGTGGCAGATGATGAAGTGCGTCTTGAACGCATACGCGGCAGGGACAATATTTCGGACGAAAGCATAAAAGCTCGGTTTTCATCGCAAAAGAGCAAGGAATTTTATCTTACGCACAGCGACATAATTCTTGAAAACAACGGTACGGCTGAAAAACTTTTACAGCACGCTAACAGGATATTCGGCGATATAAAATCATCGGCAGAGGGGCAGGCAAATGGCGCAAAAGCAAAAAGTTAAAAAGAAGCGTGTAAAAGCCATTATTATAGTGCCGATAATTTTTCTGCTGGCGGTACTGGCTGCACCATGGCTGTGCAGGCTGTTTGTGTATCCTAGGGCATATGAAGAATACGTTGAAAAATACAGCGGCGATTACGGCGTTGACGAAAACTTTATATATGCAGTAATAAACACCGAGAGCGGTTTTGACGAAAGCGCAAAGTCTGATGTTGGCGCAATGGGGCTTATGCAGATAATGGAGGATGCGTTCAAATGGACAAAGCGTTCTTTAGATGCACAGCATACCGATATCGAGTACGCTGATATGCTCACACCCGAGTACAATATTGAATACGGCTGCTGTATGTTGGGATACTATTATAAAAAATACGGCTCTTATGAACTCTCGGCAGCTGCTTACCATGCAGGCACAAATCAGGTAGACATATGGCTTGATGACGGCACTATAGATGCAAACGACATTGACATTGACGATATACCGTCAGATGCCACTGCGCATTATGTAAGGAAAGTTATGAGGGCTTATGAGGCTTACAAGGCGCTCTATTAAATATTCAAGGGGGAAAATACTATGGACAACAAAGAGAAAACACAGTCGGAGATACTGAAAGAAAAGCTGTTTTCGCAGAAAAAGAACGCTTACTTCGTTATGGAGGACAGCGAGATAAATTCAGCTTATGAAGTTTGCGAAGAGTACAAAGCTTTTATGAACAAGGCTAAGATCGAGCGTGAATTTGTATATGAAAGCGTTAAGGCTGCAAAGGCGGCAGGCTTTACAGAGTATAAGGCTGGCAAAAAGTATTCGGCAGGGGATAAGGTGTACGTTGTAAACAGGGGCAAGGCTATGCTGCTTGCTGTAATAGGTACGCGCCCACTGACCGACGGAATACGGCTGGCGGCTGCGCATATAGATTCGCCGCGGCTTGACCTTAAACAGCACCCTTTGTATGAAGACAAGGAGATAGCTCTGCTTAAAACGCATTACTACGGCGGAATAAAGAAGTATCAGTGGTCAACCGTTCCTATGGCGCTGCACGGCACTATTGTAAAGGCTGACGGCAGCAGCGTTGATGTAAATATTGGTGAGGACGAGGGCGACCCGCAGTTTTGCGTTACAGACTTGCTTATACACCTTGCAGATGAGCAGATGAAACGCCCTGCCGCAAAGGTGGTAAAAGGCGAGGAACTGAATATCCTTGTAGGTTCAAGACCTTTTAAAGAAGATAAAGGCTCGCAGCTTGTAAAGCTATATACTTTACAGCTTTTGAATGAGAAATACGGCATTAACGAAGATGACTTTATTTCCGCAGAGCTTGAAGCTGTTCCTGCCTGCAAAGCTGTGGATATTGGATTTGACAGAAGCATGATAGGTGCTTACGGTCAAGACGACAAGGTCTGCGCCTTTACAGAACTGAAAGCTATACTTGAGACGACCGAACCGTCATATACCTGTGTTGCGGTGCTTACCGATAAGGAAGAAATAGGCAGCATGGGCAATACGGGTCTTGAAAGTGAATATCTCAGATACTTTATTCTCAGGCTGGCAAACAGCTTCGGCGTTGACGGCACTGCCGTAATTTCTGCCACACAGGCGCTTTCTGCCGATGTTAACGCCGCGTTCGATCCGACTTTCCCGGAACCTACCGACATAAATAACGGCTGTCGGCTCAATCACGGTGTGGCTGTTACGAAATACACGGGCGCAAGGGGCAAATCGGGCAGTTCTGATGCTTCTGCCGAATTTGTAGGCAAGGTGCGCAGGCTGTTTGACGCAAACGGCGTTGAATGGCAGACCGGTGAACTTGGCAAGGTAGATGCAGGCGGCGGCGGAACGGTAGCGCAGTATCTTGCAAATCTCGATATGGACGTTATTGATGTTGGTGTTCCTGTACTTTCTATGCATTCGCCGTTTGAGGTTACTTCAAAACTCGACACATATATGGCGTATAAGGCGTTCAAGGTGTTCTTTTCAGAAAAATAAACTTATCCCGACAGGTGAAAGGCTGAAATTGTCGTTTTACCTGTCGGGAATTTTTAATAACGGGTATTGCCAAAAGCGATGTAGTGTGATATAATATATTTGTTATTGTTATTTTCACGGCGGCATACGCTATATATTGTGCATATTTTCAGAAAGAGGAGATAATTATGTGTGGAATAGTAGGATATGTAGGAGCAAGAGACTGCACTCAGGTGCTTTTGGATTCGCTTGCAAAACTGGAGTACAGAGGTTACGACTCGGCAGGTATTGCAGTTTTGGACAACGACGTTATAACTACATGCAAAGCGCAGGGCAGGCTTGCAAATCTTGAAGAAAGAATAAGGCAGCAGGGCGGTATAAAAGGTCACTGCGGCATAGGTCACACCCGTTGGGCTACTCACGGCGAGCCTTCCGATATAAACTCTCACCCACACGGAAATGCAGTTGTTTCCATAGTTCACAACGGAATTATTGAGAATTATAAAACTCTGAAAGAACGTTTGGAGAAGAAAGGATACACATTCATAAGCCAGACGGACACCGAGATAGTTGCCAAGCTGCTTGACTATTACTACAACGGCGACCCGATTGAGGCGATACGCAAGACGGAAGCTCGCATTGAGGGTTCGTATGCTTTGGGCATAATTTTCAGAGATTTTCCGAATACGGTATACTCGATAAGAAAGGATTCTCCGCTGATAGTTGCAAAGGGCGACGGCGAGGCGTTTATAGCTTCCGATGTTCCTGCAATTTTGCAGTATACAAAAGAATATTATCTGCTTGAAAGCGGCGAGATAGCCATTTTGCATGACGGCGTGGCAAGCTTTATGACTCTTGACGGAGACCCCATAGAGAAAGAGCTTCTCGTGGCAAACTGGGATATGGAAGCTGCCGAAAAGGGCGGTTACGAGCATTTTATGCTCAAAGAGATACATGAGCAGCCAGCAGCGATAAAGACCACTATAGCACCGAGAATTGTAGACGGTATGCCGAATATTGAAGAATGCGGCGTAACGCTGGAGATGCTGAAGAATTTCAAAAACATATTCGTTGTTGCCTGCGGAACAGCTATGCACGCGGGAAT
>CANRDG010000111.1 GCA_947629275.1 uncultured Clostridia bacterium
AACAGCCCCGCATAAGCGAGGCTGTTTATGTTATTCGGTTTTAGTTTACAAGTCGCTTTATAACGACTATCCTGTCGCGCTGGTATATGTGAGAGATAACTATACCGGTCTCGGTACTCTCAGCATGGACCATAAGTCCGTTGCCTATGTACATTGAAACATGATATATGCTGCTGTAGCTGCCGTAGCCGAAGAATATCAGGTCGCCCGGCTGCATCTGATCGTATGATACCGCAGTGCCGTAGTATGCCTGAGATGCCGCATAGTGCGGAAGATTTATGCCTATCTGCGCGTAACTGAGCATTACAAGTCCCGAGCAGTCGGTCGCAGCGAACTGGCTTCCTGCAAATACGTATCTGCCGCCAACCATACTTTTTGCGTAGTCTACAACGGTCTGAACGCTGCCGTTTGATGCCACGGGCAGATCCTGCGGAACATCTCCGCCTCCGCCGTTGCCGCCGCCCGAATTGTCGCCGCCGTTATTTTCTACAGGCGGTACATAAGGCGCAGGAGTGGTGGTCGTAGTGGTAGTCGTGGTGGTGTATGTCGCAATATCTTGGCTTACCTGTGCCTGCTGCTGGGATACCTCGGCTTTCTGACCCTCTAAGTCATTCAGCAAATTGTTTATATCCTGCGAAGCAGCCTCGTTTTCGGCTTTCAGCTTTTCAAGCTCTTCCATATCGCTTCTCAGCTGACTGAGTTGCTCTGTATATGTAGCAGCCGTTGCAGCCATATCCTGCTGCTTGGCTTTCAGAGAATCTTCCGTCTGCTGATACTCGTCTTTCAGAGAAACAAGGTTATCTATGATCGCGCTGTCATGCGCCGAAACTCTCTTTATAAGCTCCATACGCATCAGCATATCGTAAAAGTCATCGCTTTCAAGCAGCACCGATGCATACGAAGTGTTGCCCGCTATGTACATGGCTCTCAGTCTTTGCTTGTAATCGCTTATGCCGGTGTCAATTTCGCCCTGCGTGTTATCAAGCGAGTCGCGCGTTTCCCTAAGTTCCATATCAAGGTCTGCTATAGCAAGCTCCATCTGCGTGGTGTAGTCGCTCACAAGCTTTATCTTTTCTTCAATGATCTCTATCTTTTCGTCGATAGCCGCCTTTTTCTCTTTAAGACCATCGAGTTCATTCGACGCGTTGTTTATCTTGTCATTCAGTTCGTCCTGCTGCTGCTGAAGCGCGCTGAGTTTATCCTGATACTCCTGCATAGTAGGCGTTGCAAGAGAAGTTATTACCGTATCGGAATTGTTCATAAACAGCGATGCCGAGCCTAGCGCCAGCACTATCGCCAGAGCGGTGGCAAGCATTTTCTTAATTTTAGATGCCGCTGATAATTTATTCATTATTGTCTGCACGAGCCTTTCTTAACATTATTATATTTCTGTCTGTCTGTTGTTCTGTCGTAAAAATAACGATATACAATTTGTAATCATTGTAACCATTATGTAACTATTATAACCCACCCGCGCCTGATTGTCAAGCCCGTTATCCGTTTGCAGGCGGTTTTGTAACCATTCTTATGCACCTTGCATAATTTTCATCAAAATATTTAGTTATTTTAACACATCGCGACCGACAAATAATTATGATTTTCAGCATTTCTATTGAAAAACAACATCAAAGGTGATATAATTATATAAATGTGTTTATTTAAAAATGAGGAGGCAGCCGCTTTGAACTACAATATGTGCTTTGACGTGTGTGCGCTGTTCGTCAGTATAATAATGCTGATGACTTATTACTACAGAAAGACTATAGTTTCATACAAGACTAAAATTTTTGAGGTGCTTTTGTGGCTTTGCTGCGGCGCGGCGGCGGCAGATGTTATAGCCGTGCTGGCAAACGCTCCCAGCTGCCCTATGATGATAAAGTGGATATCCAACATGGTGTATTACAGCCTTCACGCGGCAACCAACTTTTTCGGCGTTATGTATTTTATACTTATGGCAGAACCTATGGTCAAGATGTCAAATATGCGAAAGATACATCTTTTCTCGCCGTTTGCCGCTGAGATAGTGCTTATTGCATTCAACCCGATACTGAGGCTGCTTTTCTACTTTGATGAAAACGGAACGTATCAGCGCGGCGGTGGAGTATGGATATGCTACGCTATAACGGTATACTATTTTGTATACATGATAGTATTCCTTTTAAAACATACAGATTTCTTCGATAAGAAAATGCAGATAGTGATAACCATGTTTTCGGTGATGTATATACTGCCTATGGTGCTGCAATATTTCTTCCCACGTTTACTGCTTGAATGTTTTGCCGCAACGCTGTTCATACTTGTTATATACATACTTTACCAGACGGAGGACAACAGCATAGACAACCAAACCAAGCTGCTTTCCTATCAGGCGTTTGAGAGTGACTGCAAAGCGTATGCAGCCACCAACATGAATTTTTCGGTGCTGATGATAAAAATACGCGATGCAAAATTTCTTACCGATGCTTTTGGCAACCAGTTCTGTACAAAGGTGTATGCTTCGTTTGCAAACTACATAAGCCAGTTTGTACGCTACGGCAACGCCTACAGCCTTGGCGGCGGCATTTTTGCGCTGTGCTTTATAAATGAGAATGTTGACCCAAAAAACGTTCTGGAAAGCATAACCGAGCGCATGAAGCAGCCGTGGGGCTTTGAAGAGATAATAACGCGCCTGTCGGTATCGGTGAGCATTATAAGCTACCCGATGCACGCTGCCGATTATCAGTCGTTTATGGAGCTTGCCGATACGGTGTTTTACCGCAGCGACTACAAGCCCGATATAATCTACGCAGATAAAATGGTCGTTAAGGATAAGCGCAGGAGGAGCGATATAGAAAGGGCGATAGCCTCCGACAGCGTGACCGACAGCCTTGAAATATTCTATCAGCCTATATATTCAAATAAGGAAAAACGTTTTACGGGCGTTGAGGCGCTTGTGCGTATGCGCGACAGGCTGATGGGCTACGTCATGCCCGACGAGTTCATACCGATAGCCGAAAAAAGCGGCGCTATGATGCGCATAGGCGAATACATATTTGAAAACATATGCAAATACATATCCACGCACGATACCGACGTTTTCGGAATAAAATTTATTGCGGTGAATCTTTCGGTAATGCAGTGTATGCAGACGGACTTGGTGGCGCAGGTGGCTTCGATAATGCAGAAATACGGCGTAAGCCCCAGCAAGATATGTTTTGAAATATCCGAAATAGCTGCGACAGATCCACCCGACGTTATGGTAAACAACATAAAGCAGCTGCACAAACTCGGCGTAAGCTTCTCGCTGGATAACTACGGCACGGGGCAGTCGGGCTTGCAGCAGCTCACTTTACTGCCGCTGAGAATGATAAAATTTGACAGCAGTTTTATAAAACGAGCTATGAACGACCCTCGTGAGAGAACTATTCTGCAAAGCTCTGTGAATATGTCTAAGAGCATAAGGATAGAAGCAGTGGCGTCGGGCATTGAAAACGAAAATATGTACCGCCAGACAAAAGAGTTCGGCTTTGATTTCTGTCAAGGCTTTTACTATGCGCCCGTATGCAGCGAGGAAGACCTTTCGGGAAAACTGGTAGAACTGAGCGGTCGGGAAAAGTAACATATTATATAATATACAGACATTCGGAGGAAAACTACTATGCGTGAATATCTTAAAAACAGTGAAGATGTGCTGAAAGAGCTTGACACCTCGGCAGGAGGCATTACAACTTCTCAGGCTGATGAGAGAAAGGCAAAATACGGTCTCAACAAGCTCAAAGAGGGCGAGAAAAAGTCGCTCATTCGCAGATTTTTAGAGCAGATAGCCGACCCGATGATAATAATACTTATCGTCGCGGCAGTGGTATCGGGCATAACGGCTGTATACGAGGGCGAAAGCTTTGCGGACGTTATAATAATAATGGCTGTAGTAATAATAAACGCGGTACTTGGCGTTTTTCAGGAAAGCAAAGCCGAAAAGGCTATAGAGGCATTGCAGGAGATAGCCGCGGCAACTTCAAAGGTATTGCGTGACGGAAAACAGGTAACGCTCCGCAGTGAAGAACTTGTTCCGGGAGATATCGTTATTCTCGAAGCAGGCGACAGCGTACCCGCCGACGGACGAATTATAGAGTGCGCGAGCCTTAAGGTTGAGGAAGCCGCTCTCACGGGCGAATCTCTGCCCGTAACAAAAGAGATAAACACGCTGGAGAGCGCAGACGGCAAAGACGTGCCGCTGGGAGACAGAAAGAACATGGTCTA
This sequence comes from uncultured Clostridia bacterium, assembly GCA_947629275.1. GTDB lineage: Bacteria > Bacillota > Clostridia > Oscillospirales > Ruminococcaceae > UBA7477. The sequence goes on from CANRDG010000111.1 coordinate 4,240, forward strand.
CATGGGCAGCACGGTAGTCTACGGCAGAGGAGCGGCTGTTATAACCGCAACTGGCATGGACACCGAAATGGGCAAGATAGCCGACGCGCTGACTAAGGCGCAGGACAACGACACGCCGCTGCAGATAAAGCTGGCACAGCTATCTAAAATACTGACGTTTCTGGTGCTTGCGATATGTATAATTATATTCGGCGTAAGCCTTATCAGGGCTGACAGTATTAACGGTGATGTGCTTATTGACACGTTCATGGTAGCAGTAAGCCTTGCGGTGGCTGCTATTCCCGAAGGTCTTGCGGCGGTGGTAACTATTGTTTTGTCTATAGGCGTTACAAATATGTCAAAGAGAAACGCTGTTATACGCAAGCTTACCGCGGTTGAAACTTTGGGCTGTGCGGAGATAATATGCTCCGACAAAACGGGTACTCTTACACAGAACAAGATGACAGTTGTTGAGCATTACGGCGACGATGAAAAGCTGCTTGCCGAGGGTATGTCGCTTTGCTCTGACGCAGACCTTGACGAGAACGGAGAGGCTATAGGAGAGCCTACAGAATGCGCTCTGGTAAACTATGCAAACAAGCTTGGTCTGCCTAAAACGGAGAGAAAGAAAGCCATGCCGCGCATTGGCGAGGCACCGTTTGACTCTATGAGGAAGATGATGTCTACCGTACACCAAAGCGAGGACGGCTCAATTACGCAGTTTACAAAGGGTGCGCCCGATGAGATACTTCGCCGCTGTACCACCGCTTGGATAGGCGGCAAGGTCGTTACCCTTACAGACGAGATAAGAAACGATATAATGTCTGCCAACAAAAACATGGCTGACAGGGCGCTGCGTGTGCTTGCGTGCGCTTTCAGAAAGTGGGATACCCAGCCGCAAAATTATGAAGATAAATATCTCGAGCAGGAGCTTTGCTTTATAGGTCTTACAGGAATGATAGACCCGATACGCCCCGAAGTAAAGGCTGCAATAGAGAGATGCCTCGGCGCAGGCATAAGACCCGTAATGATAACGGGCGACCACAAGGACACGGCTGTTGCCATAGCGAAAGACCTGGGCATAATTACGGACGCTTCGCAGGCTATAACGGGCGCGCAGCTCGATGAGATATCGGACGAGGACCTTGCAGAGAAGATAGAGCTTTACAGCGTGTACGCACGCGTTCAGCCCGAGCACAAGGTACGCATAGTAAAGGCATGGCAGCAAAAGCACAAAGTCACCGCGATGACGGGTGACGGCGTAAACGATGCGCCCTCTATAAAGAATGCCGACATAGGCATAGGCATGGGCATAACGGGTACAGACGTTACCAAAAACGTTGCCGACATGGTTCTTGCCGACGACAACTTTGCAACGATAATCTCCGCCGTTGAAGAGGGCAGGCGCATTTACGACAACATAAGAAAGTCTATTCAGTTTTTGCTTTCTTCAAACCTGTCTGAGGTGTTGTCTATATTCTTCTCAACTATGCTGGGATTTGTAATACTGAAACCCGTACACCTTTTGTGGATAAACCTTATCACCGACTGTCTGCCTGCTCTGGCGCTTGGCATGGAGCGCGCCGAAAAGGACATAATGAAACGCAAGCCGCGCCGCAGCGACGAGGGCATATTCTCGGGCGGACTGGGCGTTGACGTGCTTTTGCAGGGGCTGCTGGTAACTATCATCACCATGGCGGCATACTTTGTAGGTCATTTTATGGAGAGCGGCGTGTGGGAGATAGCGCAGTCGAATGACGGCATGACAATGGCGTTTTTAGCGCT
>CANRDG010000112.1 GCA_947629275.1 uncultured Clostridia bacterium
GTAGTTATAAGGTCGAGATCGTATTCACGCTCCAACCTTTCCTGGATTATCTCCATATGCAAAAGCCCTAAAAATCCACATCTGAAACCAAAGCCAAGAGCCACCGAAGTTTCAGGCTCAAACGAAAGCGAGGCATCATTCAGTGCAAGCTTTTCAAGAGCCTCTCTCAAGTCCTGATACTTTGCACCGTCTGCCGGGTATACGCCCGAAAACACCATAGGGTTTACCTTTTTATAGCCGGGCAAAGGCTCGCTGCACGGGTTTTCAACGGTAGTAACGGTATCGCCCACGCGCGTGTCGCCTATATTCTTGATAGAAGCCGCAATATAGCCAACTTCGCCTGCTCTTAATTCACCAGTCGGTACAAGGTCAGTCGCGCCCATGCTGCCTATTTCAACGGTAAGAAACTGCGCGCCCGTCGCCATAAGTTTAATGGTATCACCGACTTTTATAGTTCCCTGCTTTACGCGCACATAAATAATAACGCCCTTATAGCTGTCGTAATAGCTGTCAAATATCAGCGCCTGCACGGGGGCGTTTTCATCGCCTTTAGGGGCAGGAATATCGGTTATAACTCTTTCAAGAACATCTCTTACGTTAAGTCCTGTTTTTGCTGAAATGCGCGGCGCGTCCATGGCAGGTATGCCTATAATGTTCTCTATCTCACTGCACGCTCTGTCAGGGTCGGCAGACGGCAGGTCTATCTTGTTGATAACAGGCATAACTTCAAGGTCATGCTCAATGGCAAGATAAGTGTTAGCAAGCGTTTGCGCTTCTATTCCCTGAGATGCATCTACAACAAGAATAGCGCCCTCGCACGCCGCCAGCGAGCGCGACACTTCGTAGTTAAAGTCAACATGCCCCGGAGTATCTATAAGATTAAAAATATACTCTTCGCCGCTCAGAGCCGTGTATTTCAGCTTTACCGCCCTTGCTTTTATAGTAATTCCGCGTTCTCTTTCAATATCCATATTGTCAAGAAGCTGTTCTTCCATATCTCTGAGCGCAACGGTAGACGTAAGCTCCAGAATCCTGTCGGCAAGCGTAGACTTTCCGTGGTCTATATGCGCTATAATACAAAAGTTTCTTATATTTTCCTGTTTCATACGTTTACGCCCTTTGAAATGTTTATGTATAATAAATTACTGATGCAGTCTGCCGCTTATCGCCGTAACTTTGCGAAGTTTCTCGGCAAGATTGTCAGTAGTATCTCCGCTGTCAATACGCCAACGCCAGTTTGTTCCGCAGGTAGAAGGTACGTTCATTCTTGCCTCGTTGCCCAAAGAAAGCACTTCCTGCATCTGCGTTATTGCTGTATCTGCAATACTTGTAAAGCAGCAGTGAATAAACTTCCAGTTTACATCGTTTTGGTCGTCCGCACCGATATAGTCGCGAATAAAATCTCTGTAATAGTCGCCGCAGCTGTTATACCAGCCCATTATAGTTTCGCTGTCGTGCGTGCCTGTATACGCAACGCAGTTAGAATTTTTAAAATTGCATGGCAGATACTCGCTTTGGCAATTGGGGTCAAAGCCGAACTGCAACATTTTCATGCCGGGAAAACCGCAATCGTCAAGCAGCTTTCTCACGCTTTCGGTGATAAATCCAAGGTCTTCGGCTATTATCCTTACATCGCCGATCTTTTTCTTCACCATGGTGAACATCTCTGCACCGCAGCCTTTTTTCCACTCGCCATGCTCGGCGGTCTCGTTTTCCGCAGGAATGGCATAAAAAGTATCAAATCCGCGGAAGTGGTCAATTCTTACAACGTCGTATATCTTTTGCGCAAAGGCTATACGGTCTATCCACCACTTGTAGTCCTGCTTTTTCATAACTTCCCAGTCGTAAACGGGGTTGCCCCACAGCTGACCAGTCGGCGCAAATCCGTCGGGTGGGCAGCCTGCAACGTTCACAGGCTTTTTATCCTCGTCAAGATCGAAAAGCTCGGGGTGCTGCCATACGTCAACGCTGTCAAGCGCGCAGTATATCGGTATGTCGCCTATTATCTCAATTCCGTTGTCGTTTGCGTACTTTTTAAGTTTGCCCCACTGCATGAAAAATTCATACTGCAAAAAGCGGTGAAATCCTATCTCATCGCCAAGGCGTTCTTTTGACTCTTTAACCGCAAAACTGCGGCACATTACAAGATCCCAGTTCCAGTCATACCATGCCTTACCGCCGTTATCGTTTTTTATAGCCATAAACAGTGCGTAATCGTCAAGCCACGCCGCGTTTTCCTTGCAAAACTTATTGTAATCCTCATCGGGTACAAAACGTGAAAAAGCCTTTTTCAGCACGTCCCAGATGTTTTGATATATCAGAGCGTAATCAACATAGCCTTTTTCTTTTGACCATTCGACGCTTTTGTATTCATCGGCTTTAAGCAGACCGTCTTCTTCAAGCTGTTCAAGGTCGATAAAATATGGATTTCCTGCATATACCGAAACTGACTGATAAGGCGAATCTCCACAGCTGGTAGGGCTTAAAGGAAGTATCTGCCAGTAATGCTGACCCGCTTTTTTCAGCCAGTCAACAAATGCATACGCTTCCTTGCCCATTTTACCTATTCCGTACTTGTTTGCAAGACTGGAGATGTGCATTATCACACCGCTGTATCTCATAAAATATACACCTCTAAAACATATTTATACGCCGCTTTACTGCGACATTCTCTTCTTTAAGCGAATATCCCTGCCGCGGAATTCCACAGGTATGAACATACCGAGCAGCCGCGAAACTATCCTTTCGTTATATCTCGAGTTAAGCTCTTTATACGAAAGATTTGTAGAAACTATAGTGGGCAGCCTGTAATTTATCCGCGAATTTATTATATCATATATCTGTGCATCGTTAAATCCAGAACGAAACTCCGAGCCTATATCGTCCAAGATCACAAGATCTGCGCTGAGAAGCATATTCACGGTGTCGCCCTCCGACCTGCCGTAATGCTCCTGCTCTATTTTTCTTAAAAAATTTGAAAGACTGTCATACGCCACGCTAAAGCCGCGTTCCATAACTCTTTTTGCAATAGCTGACGACAGAAACGTCTTGCCAAGCCCGGTTCCTCCTATAAAAAACATCATATCGCTTTTGGAAGAAAAGCTTTCAGCATAGTTTATGCACATATCAAGAATTGCTTTCATTTCCTGCCTGTTTTCTTCCGGATAGAAATCCAGCTTAAACTGAGAAAAATCGTTCAGAGCTATATGGCAGTCTTTGTGAAGCTGCTCAATTGAGTACTTTCGCGCGAGTGTTTCAAGACAAGAACATCTATTGCCGTCTAAAAAACCCGTATCGCCGCATTTATCACAAATATAGTGAATATCGAGATAATCTTCAGGGTAGCCGAAAGAAACAAGCAGCTGCCTGCGCTCTTTCTGCGCTTCAAGATTTTTATCTGCTATTTTTCCTATTATCTCGCCTACGTTAGTTTCAGTCATAGCCTGCGCTATCTCCGTTACCGTACCCGACAAAATTTTATTTACACGCGCTATCTCGGGAAATCTGCTCTCTATTTCCTCTATGCGTTTTTTGCGCTGAGAGATAGCCGCAGTCCTGCGCTCCTCTATTTCCGCCTGGGCGCGGGAAAGCGCCTTGCTGTCGTATTTCATATCATTCACCTTGATCCATGCATTTAATTGTTTGCCGAAAGTTTGGGTTTATAGTTTTTGATAAAGTTTTCAAACTCCTCTATATCGTATGACTTTCCGTTTTCAGGATTTCCACCCGATGAGCCGCCCTTGTGCGAATGTAAAAGCTCCTGCGCCTGCTGCACCGTTTTAACGCCTGCCTCATGCCACGAATGCAGTATCTTGTTTATGTAGCTCAGTCTTATGCTGTGGCTGTCGGTATTGTCAATAGATATCTCCCCTGCCAATTCAATAAGCTCAACAGAAATGCCAATTTCCTGCCACTGTGTAAAATATTCCTGCTGTTTTTTTGTAGTCTTTGAATTAAGTCCAAGCGCGCGTTTTACCTCGTTTTCAAAGCTGTGGTACTCCTCCAGACGAATAACTTCACGCTCAACATCTTTCGGAGATGTAATGCCTCTCTCGTTCCAGTTTTTTGCAACGCTTCTTATGTAAGCCATAGTGCCTTTGCCTATGCGACTGCAATACTGTGTAAGCATTATCACCGATGCCACAGGGAAACCGTAGTATTCATAAATATCTACAAAAGCCGCCTGTTCCGATGAATTTATAGTGCGCCCCAGCGCCTTTTCAACAGAAGAAAACATAGTCCGAATGTCCTGCGAATTTTCAGCAAGCTTTTGCAAATCGGTAGGCGAGTAGCGTATGACCATTTTCTTTTCGGCAGAGCTGCGCAAAGGGATACTGTTTTTTGCTTCGGTATGCTCTTTTATCCTGCCTTCTTCTTTGCCATTTATAATTATGATACCAAGCGAGTTCCAGTAAAGCAGGGCTTCCTCGGCGGTCTCATCGCTTATGCCGCACTTTTCAGCAATATATGCGGTGTCAACGCTCGGCGAACCGTCAGCAAAAATGCAAAGCAGCACCTTTATAAAGTCTCCGCTCGAAAGCTTGAGATGCTTATCAGCTACCGCACACGGCACACTGAAAAAGCTCCCCCACTTATTTATATCTATAGAGTATTTCATGACAGTTCACCCCACTTTCCTAAAATCGCATACATATATATTGTATCACATTCTGAGATATTTTTCAACGAATTTCTGACAATTTCGACGGTTATTTCACTACCACTTTATGGAAAACTTTTTTGCCTTTCTTGATTATAATTCCGTTGCCGATCTCTATCTTTACAGACGGGTCGCTTATTTTTTCATCGTTTACAGATATACCGCCCTGTTGAACGAGCCTTCTGCCCTCGCTGTTAGATGAGGCAAGCTTTGCATGCACAAGTATATCAAGTATGCCTATCTTGCCGTCAACAAGGTCGGCAGTTGGTATTGAGGTAGTGGGCATATCTGCGCTGTCAGAGCCGCTGCCAAAAATAGCCTTTGCAGCTGTAAGAGCTTTCTGCGCCTCTTCCTCGCCGTGAACGAGTTTGGTAAGCTCAAATGCCAGCAGTTCCTTTGCCTTGTTGAAGTCAGCTCCCTGCATGGTCTTTTCCATTTCTTCAATTTCCTCGATAGGCACAAAAGTCAGCATTTTCAGGCACTTGATAACGTCGGCATCTGCAACGTTTCTCCAGTACTGGAAGAAATCATACGGCGAAGTCTTTTCGGGGTCGAGCCATACCGCACCTTTTTCGGTCTTGCCCATTTTCTTGCCCTCGGAGTTGAGCAGCAGCGTTATTGTCATAGCATATGCGTCTTTGCCGAGCTTCTTTCTTATAAGCTCCGTACCGCCGAGCATATTCGCCCACTGGTCGTCGCCGCCGAACTGCATATTGCAGCCGTAATCCTGAAACAGCTTGTAAAAGTCGTAAGACTGCATTATCATGTAGTTGAATTCAAGGAAAGTAAGACCTCTTTCCATACGCTGCTTGTAGCACTCAAATGTGAGCATCTTGTTAACAGAAAAGCACGCACCGACCTCGCGCAGAACATCAATGTAGTTTAAGTCAAGCAGCCAGTCGGCATTGTTTACCACCATTGCTTTGCCGTCTGAAAAATCAATAAAACGGCTCATCTGCTTTTTGAAACATTCAACGTTGTGCTCGATAGTTTCTTTCGTCAACATTTTGCGCATATCGGTCTTGCCCGAGGGGTCGCCTATCATACCCGTGCCTCCGCCGACAAGCGCAATAGGCTTGTTGCCTGCCATTTGCAGACGTTTCATAAGGCACAGCGCCATAAAGTGACCAACGTGCAGGCTGTCGGCAGTGGGGTCAAAGCCGATGTAGAATGTAGCTTTACCTGTGTTTATAAGCTCTTTTATCTCCTCCTCGTCGGTAAGCTGCGCCAGCAGACCTCTTCTTTTAAGTTCTTCAAATACTGTCATTTTCTTCTCCTCATTTTCTATAAAATTTTCATTTCCATTATTATATTGCGTTCGTTAAATCCCAC
>CANRDG010000113.1 GCA_947629275.1 uncultured Clostridia bacterium
AGCGTTGGCATAAGCGCCTGAAAACCGCCGAACCACAGCCCGACTATACACATATTTTTAAGGCTTAATTTTTTCATTGAAAGCCCTTTGCATATCGAAACGGCAAAGGCGTCCATCGAAAGACCCACTGCAAGTATAAAAAGTTCCGTAATACTCATTTATTTATCTCCCAAGCGAAGTAAAATAGCTTATATAAAATATTACTGCAGCATGTACAAAAATATGCCGAAAAATTATTCGTATAAAATACATTATACTATTCCTGAGCGCGCGTGTCAAGAATTTAAGGCAGAAAATGTATAAACAGCTTTCTCTCGGCTAAAACTATTAAAAAACCGAGGGGAGATACTGTTATTATGCGAATGACAAGACGCGGAAAGATCCGCCTGATAGTATTTACGATAGCGGCGCTTGTGATACTTCTGGTGCGCAACGTGGTGCTTATGAGCGAGAACAGGCACGCCGACCTTATTCTGGAAAGCTCGTATCTGCGCGCTATGGAAGATCTTTCGGCTGCGGCAGACAACATAAACACAACGCTTTCAAAAGAGCTTTGCGCAGGCAGCGCGGCTATGCAGTCAAAGCTGTCGGCACAGCTTTTGTCGGAGGCTTCGACGGCTAAAAATGCTTTGGCGCAATTGCCGGTTGAGCAGCTGGAACTTAGCAACACGTACAAGTTTTTGTCGCAGGTGGGAAACTATGCGACATACCTTTCTGACAAGTCGTCAGACGGCAAAAAACTTACCGACGAAGAATATGAAACTCTGAAAAAACTGAGCGGTTACGCACAGAAACTATGCGGCGATATGTGGGCTATCGAGCAGATGATAAACAGCGGTGAGCTTTCACCCGAAAATGTGGTGGATTCGCTCGATGCATCTGCGGCTGACGAGGGAGAGATAAACGTTACCGACGGTTTTGCGGACTTTGAGGACGGTTTTGAAAGTTACCCGACACTTATTTATGACGGACCGTTTTCCGATCATCTGCTTCAGAGAAAGCCGCTTATGACTGAAAACGCGGAGGCTGTAACGGAGGGCTACGCGCAGGCAAAGGCTTGCAAGGCTCTTGCTGTAAAACCCGAAGAACTAACAAGCTCCGAGGGAGAGGCAGGAAATATGCCCTCTTACGTTTACAACACAGAAACGGGCAGTGTGGCAGTTACGAAAAACGGCGGTTATATATCGTATATGCTTAAAAGCCGAACTCCTGAAAAAACGGTGATAGATGCTAAAAAGGCTATCTCGCACGCGGACAAGTATTTAGAGCAGCTTGGCGTTGAAAACATGGAAGTGACATACTATGAAACGCTGGGCAACGTATGCACGGTAAATTACGCATACCGCGACGGAAACGTGCTGTGTTACACCGACCTTATAAAAATTAAAGTTGCCATGGACAATGGCGAAATACTGGGCTTTGACGCGCGCGGCTTTTTGGTGAACCACAAGGAAAGGACATTTGACAAGCCGAAGATAAGCAGCGACAAAGCGGCTGAAAATGTATCTGATCATTTGGAGAGAAAAAACGTAAGGCTGTGCAATATTCCGCTGGACAACACAAAAGAATGTTACTGCTATGAGTTCACCTGTCTTAATGACGAGGGCAGGCATGTGCTTGTATATATCGACTGCATGACGGGCGAAGAAGCACAAATACTGATGCTGTTTGAAAGCGACAATGGAGTGCTGGCACAATAAACTTGGAAAGGAAAAGCATATGAACACTGTATTCAAAGAAAGTCAGACGAGAGAGAACTTAATGAGGGCGTTTGCGGGAGAATGTCAGGCGAGGACGAGATATGACTTTGCCTCATCGCAGCTGAAACAAAAGATGTACGTTGTCAGCGCGCTGTTTAAGTTTACAGCAAATCAGGAGCGCGAACACGCGGAAATTTTCTACGGGCATTTGCAGCCGAGCGCAGGTGACAACATTCACGTAGACGGCGGCTACCCCGTTGATATCTCAAATGAGGCTGCAAAGCTTTTGAGAATGGCTGCGCACAACGAGAACGAGGAGCACGACATTGTGTATGCGTCATTCGGCAAGGTTGCGCGCGAAGAGGGCTTTGGCATGATAGCGCAGGATTTTGAGAACATTGCGAAGATAGAAAAAACGCACGCAAAGCGTTTTGAATACTTTGCTGACCTTATCGAGCAGGAAAAACTGTTTGTTTCAGATACGACGACGAAGTGGATGTGCCTTAACTGCGGAAATGTTATCGAGGGCACGCAAGCGCCGCCGATATGCCCCGTATGCAAGCACGACCAGGGGTATTTCATCAGGTTGGAACTTACGCCATGGTGCGGTGAACAGTGAATAGCATAAAATTATACCGTTCTGTTTTGAGACAGGACGGTATTTTTTTACATAAAAAGCCTTACTGCGGCACACGAAACGACAAAGCCCGTAATATCGGCCGCAACGGCGCACAACAGCGTATGGCGGATATTTTTTACCTTTGCAGCGCCGTAGTACACAGCGACGGTATAAAATGTAGTTTCAGTGCTGCCCATTATAACGCTTGCGACCCTGCCTATAAAGCTGTCGGGGTGGTACTGGGTTATGATGTTCTCATATACTGCCAAAGCTCCGCTGCCCGAAAGCGGACGCAAAAGTGTGAGCGGCAGGCACTGCGGCGGAAAGCCGAGGGTTTTGGCAACAGGCGAGATAATGTTTGTAAAGAAGATGACAACGCCCGAGGTATTGAGCATACCGATGCAGGTCATTAAAATTATAAGGGCAGGCAGGATATCAAATGCGACTTTTATATTCTCTGCCGCGCCGCTTAGAAATTCCTCAAAGATGTCAACTTTTTTATATATGCCATACGCAAAGACGACGGCAACGACTGTGGGGATAACAAACGATGTTATTTTCACTTCTATCCCCTGCCCTTACGTTTTGATATGCCGTTTATTAAAAGAGTTAAAGTTACGCCGACTGTTAGTGCGCAGGCTGCCGAGAACAGTATTGCAGGCAGTACGTCAAGCGGTGCGCTGCTGCCGTGTGCCAGCCGCAGTGTTGCAACTGTTGTTGGCAAAAGCTGCAATGAAGCTGTATTTATCACGACGAGCATTATCATATTGCCTGTGGCTGTGCCGTTTGAATGTTCTTCCTGTGCTAAGGCTTTCATGGCTTTTATGCCGAGAGGTGTGGCAGCATTGCCAAGGCCCATAAGGTTTGCGGTGATATTCATCACTATTGCTGAGAATGCCTCGCCGCTTTCGTTTATGCCTTTGAACAGTACTTTTAAAAACGGTCTGAACAGGGCTGATATTTTTTTGACCAGACCGCTTTTTTCTGCAATTCTCATAACACCGCCCCAGAATGCCATTGTACCCAAAAGCGTTAGTGTAAGCCGGACGGCATCTTCGGAAGCGGACAAAACGGAATTTGAAAGCTGCTCCGCACTGCCGTTTACGGCGGCAAAAATGAGCGAGGCGGCTGCCGACAGAAACAGGAAATACTTTATTTCAAACTCCTCCCTTTTTCGTGTTCATAGAACTAAATGCGATAAAAGTCTGTATTTTTTATGTCAGATAAAAACTTTATATATATAATTATGACAAAAAGGTATTTGATTTTTTATATAATTCGACAAAAATCATCTCGCACTATTGACATTTATTGTTATGTAAGGTAAAATGATATTGTAGATTTTTATTGTACAGGAGGATCACACTATGAAAGCAACAGGTATCACCAGGCAGATAGACGGTCTGGGCAGAATTGTTCTGCCGAAAGAGCTTCGTAATTCTTTTGAAATAAACACGAACGACGCTCTTGAGATCTATACTGAGGACGACAAGATCATTCTTCGCAAGCTTCAGAGAACTTGCGTTTTCTGCGGCGGCAAGGAAGACACCATGGAATTCAGCGGCAAGGCTCTTTGCGAAAAGTGCCTTAACAGACTGATACAGTTCCAGAGCGTACTCACTTCTAAGTAATTGTCACATCTGCTAATGGCAGCCGAGGGAAAAGCCCCTCGGCTGTTTTATTTATATGCATACTGAAAATTAAAAATGCCGACACGGGAAAACCGCATCGGCATAGACATTTTAATTTAGTTGTTGTGATGTTTATATCATCTCTGCTGGCATATAAGCCTTATCGCGGTACGCTCCATTCCGTTGATCTCAACAACGGTGAATGCCGGAATACAAACCATATCGATACCCATAGGCGCTAAGTAACCACGCGCGATCGCTACCGCTTTGATCGCTTGATTGGCGGCTCCGGCTCCGACCGCCTGCACCTCTACTTCATTTTGTTCCTTTATCACTCCGGTGATCGCGCCAGCGACCGAATTCGGAACGGAACGGGCTGACACTTTCAGTATATCCATATAGACCTCCAATCCTTTGTCGATTACGTTCGCTCTCCCGGTATAGCTCCCGTTTATATTATAATATACTATCGGCAGAAAATTTTCAAGGTGTTGGCGATAAATTTGTTAATTACCGCCAAATAATTCGCTCGATTTTGTTAGCTTTGCCTAGTTTCTCGTCAAAGTCCACGACGACTGCATTTATAAAACACGGGTTATGGCTTTCGGTGAATCTTACGGGGAAATGCAGTCTTTGTTTATTTATTGCTATACTGCTCTCAACTCCGAGGACGGAAAGCTCTGCGCCTGTCATACCCGTATCGGTTATATACGCGGTATGGTCAGAGAGGATAGTTTCGTCGGCGGTCTGGACATGGGTATGCGTACCAAAGACAGCCGTGACTTTTCCTGCGAGATACTGCCCCATAGCTTTTTTCTCGGAAGTCGCCTCTGCGTGGAAGTCTATAAAAATATTCGGAGTATCTAACTTTTCAAGAATACTGTCTATACAAGTGAAAGGATTATCCAGCGCGTCCATATAAACAACGCCTTGCAGATTTACAACGGCTATTTTGCAGCTGCCTTTATCGAGCACCGTTACGCCGTGACCCACAACGCCATCGGGGTAATTTGCAGGTCTCAGGAGCGTTTCGTTTATATCGTACATTTCGATACATTCGCGCCGTTTGAAGCAATGGTTGCCCGTTGTTATAACGTCAACGCTCATGCCGAAAAGCTGCATCATCGAGGGCTTAGTGATACCGTTGCCGTTTGCGGAATTTTCACCGTTGACGATGACAATATCTACACCGTACTCCTTTCTCAAATTGTAAATATGCTTTTCAAGAAAATCGCAGCCGTGCTGACCAACGACATCTCCCACAAACATCAATTTCATAATATCACCTTACTTTTTTTGATATAGCGCACACTTCAGTTGTAAGATATAAGATAAAAAAAGGCTGCCGTACATAAATTGATATGTATAGCAGCCTTGTGAAATAAATGCTTAGTTTACTGCGGTGGTCACTGTGCCCTGCCGATACCGATAGCTTTCAGATTGTTTTCGATAAGCCAGCCCTTTGATGCAGGCACTATTTTTTCAAGCGCCTTGCGGACGGTCTCATCGCTGAACATACCCGTTGCCTCGAGAACCTTGCCGAGCAATATTATATTTGCTCCCTTAGGGAGTTCGTTTTCAGTTTCAAGCTGTGTAGCCTGAACATAGTAGCAGTCGATATCCGTTCTATCGGAAACGCTTTCTACAAGGGTGGAATCCACGAAAGCCTTACCGCCTGCTTTTACTTTGCCGATGAATTTATCGAACGAAGGTTGATTAAGAGCCACGAAAACGTTAGGCTCAGTTACCAGCGGAGAACCTATAGGCTCATCTGAGATACATACCGAGCAGTTACAGGTACCGCCTCTCATCTCAGGACCGTATGACGGCAGCCAGGATACTTCCTTATTCTCCATAAGCGCACAGTAAGCGAGAAGTTTTCCTGCGAAAAGCACGCCCTGTCCGCCGAAGCCTGCAAGCAAAATATTATAGTTCATTACTTGTTGCCCTCCTCTGCTGTTATATCTTTATA